>NZ_AOMB01000043.1 GCF_000336675.1 Halococcus hamelinensis 100A6
ACCGACGACGAGGCTCCCGTCGACGACACGAACCCCGTCGCGGCCCCCGACGGCGACCGCAGCGGGGAACGGGTCAGGATCGAGGGCGCTCGCGCTCGCGTCGGTCGATGCCGCGAACGAGACCGTCCTGCTTCGCAACGCGGGCCAGCGGCGGGTGAACCTCGATGGCTACGCGGTGGACTTCGACGACGGCCAGCGCTACGCCCTGCCGCCCTACTCCCTCGGAGCGGGAGCGAACGTCACGGTTCACACCGGCCGGGGCGACGACACCCGCGGCGACCTCTACGCCGGCTTCCTCTATCCGGTGATCAACGACGGCGGCGACACGGTGCTGGTCGAGGCTCCGAACGGGCGGATCGTCGCCGCCGAACGGGTGGGCGGGAACTGACGAAGATCGAGGGTCGGCGGGCTTCGAGCGCCGTCCGGACGGTTACGTGATCGTCGTGTGGACCGACTCCTCGTTGAGCGCGAGGTTCGTCGCGATCTCGGCGTTGCGGACGGCGTACTGCGCGGTTTGGGCGAGGCTGACGAGCACGTCGCGCACCCGCAACAGCGCCTCGTTGTTCATCTCGGGGAGGTCCGCGAGGATCTCGCCCTCGACGTCGTTGATCTCGGCGAAGCGTTCGCGGACCGTGAGCGTGAGCTCGAAGTCCCGTTCGACCGCCGCCCGGACGGCGAGTTCGGAGATCTCGTCGACCTGGTCGGTGAACTCCCGGATCCGTCGCATCGTCGGGTCGTCGATCTCGAGGGTGTGGTCGGGGGCTTCGAGCGCGATCTCGGCGATGTCCTCGGCGTTGTCGGCGGTGAGTTCGAGGTTCTTCGCGATCGAGCGGTAGCCGATGAGCGGGAAGCCGTCGTCGAGACCGACCGAGCGGGCGAGGTTGGGGTTCTGGTAGGCGGTGAAGATCAGCCGCAGGAGGAGGACGAATATCTTGTTGGCCTGGCGCTCGCGGTTGAGCGCGCGCTCGGCGAAGTCGGGGTTGCCGAGCGCCAGCGCCTGGATCGCCTCGTCGCGCATCGTCGCGCCCGTGGATTCGAGCCGTTCGAGGAGGTTGTCGAGCGTGAAGTCCTCGGCGTCGACCGAACACCGGATCGCGATCCGTTCGGGGGTCTCCTCGATCACGCCGAGGCCCATGAGCTGGGTTTCGGCGTTGTAGACCGCGTTGATGTGCTCGGAGTCGAGGGTCCCCTCGGCGACCTCGACGTGGATCACCCGCCGGCCGAGGACGTACTGGGCGACGATCGCGCGCTCGACCGCGGTCGCGTCCATGTTCTCGGCGTGGATCGTCGCCTGGGACTCCTCGGCCTCGGCCGACTCGGGGAGCACCGTCAGGGTGCCCTTTCCCCCGGTGCGGAGCGATACCTCGTCGCCCTTCTCGACGCTGTGGGCGCGGGCCCACTCCGCCGGGAGGGTCATCGCCAACGTCGACGGCCCCAACCGCTGAACCTTTCGGGTTTCCACCATGCCTCCCCTACCGTTCCCATACACCTTAATCCTCACTGTACTTCTTTAGAGATCGCCGAGTTCGTACTAGCGATACCGACGGAGCTTCGGCGGGCCCGACCGGTTCGGTTCCCGACGGACCAGCGGCTCGGGGTCGAAGGAGACGAGGCGATCCCTCCCCTGGGTCAGCCGACGATCGTCACGGGGAGCGAGGTGTTTCGAGCGATCGCCTCGGCGACGCTGCCGAGCAGGAGGCGTGTCGCGCCCGAGCGGCCGTGGCTGCCGACCACGATGTGGTCGATGTCGTGTTCGTCCGCGTACTCGACGACGGTCTCGCTCGGGACGCCGTCCTCGACGACGGTGGTGATGTCGACCCCCCGTTCGTCGGCCATCTCGGTCGCCGCCCCCTCGACCGCCTCGCTCTTCTCGATCGCCTCGTCGTGCCAGCGCTTCCCGAGGCCGCCCTCGGCCGAGTCGTAGCCCCACTCGGCGGGGTCGAGAACGTGGATCGCGGTGATCTCGTCGTCCGGATACTCGGCGAGCGCGTGGTCGAGCGCGCTGCGTGCCTGCCTCGAATCGTCGAACGGCACGAGAACACGTTTCGTCACGTGTGGGTGTTTCACAGCCGCATGGAAGAACCTGCCGCCCGAGTGGCGATCTACCGAACCAGCGAGAGGAGTTCGCACGCGAGCACGGTCTCGCCCTCGGCCGTCTCGACCGTCACACCGTAGCGGATCGTCCCGCTCGCACGCGGGTGCTCGCGCTCGGTCTTCTCGAGCACCTCGACCGCGACGTGGATCGTATCGCCGATGGAGGTCGGAGCGGTGAACCGCAACGAGTCCACCCCGTAGAAGGCGATGACGTCGTCGCGTTCGGCCGGGCTCCGGGACTGCCAGAGCAGCCCCGTCATCGCCGAGAAGACGAACGCGCCGTGGACGATCCGCTCGCCGTACTCGGTCCCCGCCATCCGCTCGGCGTCGGTGTGGTGGTGGTTGAAGTCGCCGCTCACGCCCGCGAAGTTCGTCACATCGGCTTCCGTGACCGTCCGCCGCGCCGTCTCGTAGGTGTCGCCGACCGAGAGCGACTCGAAGGTCGTCACCCGGACCCCCGGAACAGCCGGTAGCTCGTCCGGCCGACCGCGACGTCCTTTCGCTCGCCGTTCGGCGCGGTGCTGGAGACCGTCGCGTCGGTGACGCCCATCGACCCGCCGGCCCGGAGCACCTCGGCCTCGACCGTGAGGTCGTCGGTCGCCGGACGGAGATACGAGACGTCGAGGTCGGTGGTGGTGAGCCGCGCCGCCGCGGGGTCCTCGAAGGTCGAACGGAGCGCGAAGCCGCTCGCGGTGTCGACGAGGGTGGCGGTGACGCCGCCGTGGACGTTGCCCTCGCCGCCGGCCACGAGGTTCGCGAACTTCTCGTCGTAGGGCACCCGGAGCACCACGCGGCCGTCCTCGACGGCTTCGAGTTCGATCCCGAGCCACGAGAAGAGGCCGTGCTCGTCGACGACCGACTCGAACCCCGCCCGCTGGTCGGCCGAGAGGCCGGTCATCGTCCCTCGACCGGTTCGCCGTGCTCGTCGTACTCGTAGAAGCCCGCGCCCGCCTCGACGCCGGTGTGACCGTCCTCGACGAGTGCTCGGAGGTAGTCGGCGGGTTGGAAGCGCTCCTCGCCGGTTTCCTCGTGGAGGGTTTCGAGTTTGTCGAGCATCGAATCGAGCCCCTCGCGGTCGGCCCGGCGGCACGGGCCCTCCGAGAAGCCCGCGCCGAGGCGCATCCCGGTGTCGACCGCGTCGGGCGTCGCTACCTCCCCTCCGATGAGTTTCGCGGCCTCGTTCACCATCCGGGCCTCCACCCGGAGGGTATCGAACCCCTCACCGTCGCCCTCCGCGTAGTCCGGGCCGTCGCCCTCTTCGTAGTCGTAGTAGCCCTTCCCGGTCTTCCGACCGAGGTCGCCGGCCTCGACCTTCGCCTCGATGAACGGCGGGTTGGTGATGCCCGCCTCCTCGCGGACCGAGTAGCCGATGTCGATCCCCGTCAGGTCGGCGAGCTCGAACGGCCCCATCGGATAGCCACGCTGGTGGACCATCGCGGCGTCGGCTTCTTTCACTGTGGCCTCGTCGTTCGAGACCATCCACGCGGGTTCGGTCATGAACGGGCCGAGCACCGAGTTGACCACGAAGCCCTGGACGTCCTTGCGAACGTAGATCGGCGTCTTGCCGAGCGACTCCGCGAACCCGTAGGCGACCTCGGCGGTCTCGTCCGCGGTGTGCTCGCCGTAGATGACTTCGACCAGCCCCATCTTCACGGGGGGGTTGAAGAAGTGAGTGCCGACGACCTGGTCCTCCCGGTCGGTCGCGCTCGCGATCTCGGTGATCGAGAGCGAGGAGGTGTTGGAAGCGAGGATCGCGTACTCGGGCGCGAGCTCGTCGAGTTCTGTATAGATCTCCTTTTTGAGCGCCATCCGTTCGGGCGCGACCTCGATCACGACGTCCGCGTCGTCGACCGCGGTTTCGAGGTCGGTGGTGGTCTCGATCCGGTCGAGCACCGCGTCGGGGTCGTCGATCTTTCCCCCGTCGGCGAGCTTTCCGAGGCTCCACTCGATGTTCTCGTAGCCCGAGTCGACGAACTCGTCCTCGATGTCGCGCATCACCACGTCGTAACCCGCCATCGCGACCACCTCGGTGATGCCGTGGCCCATGTTGCCCGCGCCGAGCACCGCCACCTGGCTGATGTCGTCGGTTTCCATACGTAACCGTTTCGCCCGATGTAGTTAACGACGGTGGTCGTTCGCCCGAACGACGGGGACGGAACTACAGCGGTTCGTCGCCCTCGATGATCCGGACCGCGCGTTCGGCGAGCTCCGGGACCCCGGCCTCCATCTCGGGGTAGAGCGGGTCGTCGGCGTTGCCCTCCAGGTAGCGCCGGAAGAACATCTCGCCGAGTCCCGCGAGCTTGTAGACCGCGAGCGCACGGTAGAAGCGGTCGTTCTCGTACTCGATCCCGGTCTTCGCCTCGTAGCGTTCGACGAGTTCCTGCCGGGTGGGGTAGCCCTCGCGGGTCATGAACGTCGCGTTGAGCGAGTCGGTCGCGTCGGGTGGTGCAGGGTCCTTCCCGTCCCACCAGTACGACAGCATCCATCCCAGATCCACGAGCGGGTTGCCGAGGGTGCTCAGCTCCCAGTCGAACACCGCGACGACCTCCGGGGGCGTGTCCGGCCCGAACATCACGTTGTCGAGCTTGTAGTCACCCTGCACGAGGGTGTGTTCGGGGGCCTTCGGGGTGTTCTCCGTGAGCCACTCCATCACGTCGTAGAGTTCGGGCACCTCGCGCTCCGCGCTCGTGACGTCGAACGCCCACGTCAACTGCTCGGACCACCGCTTCACCTGGCGCTCGGTGAACCCGCCGGGATAGCCGAACTCGCCGAGTCCCACTGCCTCGTAGTCGACGGCGTGGATCTCGGCGAGCCCGTCGACGAGCTCCTCGCCCACTCGCTTTCGATGGTCGGGCGCGGCGAAGCGTTCGGGTTCGTCGTCCCGGAGCACGTCGCCCGCGACGCGCTCCATCACGTAGAAGTCACACCCCAGGATCGAGTGGTCCTCGCTGGCGAGCACCGTCGGCGGGACTCGAACCTGGGAGTCCTGGAGCGCGTCCATCACGTGATACTCCCGGAGGACGTCGTGAGCGGTGTCGGCGACCTCGCCCGGCGGCGGGCGGCGGACCACGAGGTCGCGGTCGCCCCACTCCACGAACAGGGTCTCGTTCGAGTGCCCCTCCTGGTGGTGGCTGATGTCGTACGCCTCGACCGGTCCCAGTTCCGATTCGAAGTAGCCCGCGAGGGATTCCTCGTCGACGATCCGCGAGAAGTACTCGTCACTCATGGTCGGTTCGAGAGGGGTAAGTCGGCGATTTCGTTACCATTGGTAGGGAGGTTGTGGTCCGGGGTACGAATAACTGCGGGTCACGCCGCCACTGGTCGACACTCCGGGCCTATCGTTTTACAATGGTGTGCGGGCAAGGGTGGCTATGGAGTACAACGATTCCGCGACGGCGGCCGACCTCAGGCAGCGCGCCCACGACTTCATGGAGGAGGTCGTCCTGCCCGCCGAACGCGCCCACGACGGGGGCGAGGTCGTGCCGCACGAGACCATCGCCGACCTCCGGGAGTCCGCCCGGGAGTACGACGTCTACGCGCCCCAGATCCCGGAGGAGTACGGAGGAATGGGACTCGGGCTCCGGGACGTGCTGCCGCTCTTCGAGGAGGCGGGGAGAAGCCTGCTCGGCGCGCCCGCGATGCGGGTCGACGCGCCCGACGAGGGCAACATGCACACCCTCGAACTCGTCGGGACGGAGGCCCAGAAGGACGAGTGGCTCCGACCGCTGGTCGCGGGCGAGGTCAACTCCGCGTTCGGGATGACCGAGCCAGCCCCCGGCGGCGGGTCGGACCCGAAGATGCTCCGAACGACGGCCGAACGTGCCAGCGGGCGCGCAGGCGACGAGTGGGTCATCGACGGTCACAAGTGGTGGACCACGCAGGGGAGCGCCGCCGACGTCATCCTCCTGATGGCGCGGACGGACGAGGAGGCCCACCCCTACGCGGGCTGTTCGATCATCCTCGTGCCCACCGACACCGAGGGCGTCGAGATCGTCCGCGACATCCCCCACCTCGGCCCGGCGAGCTCCTCGGAGGGCCACGCCGAGGTCCGGTTCGACGACGTTCGCGTGCCCGCGGAGAACCTGCTCGGCGAGGAGAACGAGGGGTTCACGATCGCCCAGCAGCGCCTCGGGCCCGCACGACTGACCCACTGTATGCGATTCTCGGGGATGGCGGACCGGGCGCTCACGGTGGCGAAGACCTACATGAGCGACCGCGAGGCGTTCGGGTCGTCGGTCGCGGACAAGCAGGCCCAGCGCTTCGCCGTCGCGGAGGCCGAAACCCAGCTCCACGCCGCCCGGACGATGGTCCGGGACGCCGCCGAGAAGATCGCGCGGGGTGAGGAGGCCCGCGTCGAGGTCTCGATGAGCAAGGTCTTCGCCGCGCGCGTCGCCCAGGAGACCATCGATCTGGCAGTGCAGTGTTGTGGCGGAGCCGGGATCAGTCGGGACCTGCCGCTCGCCGACTTCTACGAAGCGGTGCGTGCCTTCCGGATCATCGACGGCACGGACGAGGTCCACAAGCGCACCATCGCGCGCGACGCGTTCGACGAGGACGCCGTTCGTCCCGAGGAACTCGAATCGTTGCCGCGGTTCGGGGAGTCCGCCGACTGATTCGGATCGTATCCCACTGCTGATCCCGTATCGGAGGCCACGGGAACGACCGTCATCGGGTGAACCGTCCCTCTGATCGTTCTCGCTATCAGCGCGAATTCAGATAACTCGTTTCGGTCGTTCCGCGTGCAAAACGAGGTCGGTAGTGGATTCAGACCACGGCTAATCCGAACCCGATCGTGTTGTAGAGCGCATGAGCGAGCACCGCAGGAGCGATGTTCTTCGTTCGAGCGTAGACCGAACCGTACACGAGACCTCCAACGAGGTTGCTTGCAAACGGACTGGCCATCAGTATCGGATTCGAACTGTAGTACGTTGGTACGTGTGAGAGCGCGAACAACGTAGCCGCGAGAACGACGGCTACTGAACTCGGAAAGCCTTCTTCGAGCCGTTTTTGGATGATATTCCGGTAGAACAACTCCTCAGCGGGCACGGCGAAGAAGACGATCAGTAGAAATCCCGCTGCGATGGTTGCGGTGCCTCCGGACAGAATCAGGGCGACACTGTCGCTCCCTGAGGTTGTGAGACCGAACAGGGAATTGGCGATCTCAATGCCGACCTCCGCAACGAGACGTATCAGAACACCCGCTACGGCGTAACCAACACCTCGTCTCGTCAGTGGTCTCACGTCGAAATAGGCGACTCCTCTGCCGGAGAGATACAGAAGCAGAATCCCCACAACGAGCGCTAGTCCGTAGTTGTACAGGAAGTTCACTACAAGCGAGACGGGAGACAGGCTAGACTCGGTGATCAGTGGACCAACCACGGAGCGAAGGACCACCGGTTGAGTAGCACTGATAAGACTCGAAATTGCGGCAAGAACTACGGCAATGGAGACGGCACGGAGACGCGAGTTAGAGAGACTATCCATCATATTGCTGTTATTAATTCGACGTATTAAAACCCCGGATACCTACCTGATCGAGTATTTGATGAGTGTGCCATGGACTTTTCTTCGTTCGACGCCACCCATCCACATGGACGACGACCTCCGATTCGCCGCACAGGCCATCCGCGAGGCCGAGTGCGCGGTCGCGATGACCGGGGCGGGGGTGAGCACCGGTTCGGGGATCCCGGATTTTCGGGGCGAGAACGGGCTCTGGAAGACCCACGACCCCGCCGACTTCCACCGCTCGCGGTTCGAGGCGAATCCAGGGGACTTCTGGCGCGACCGGCTCGAAATCGATGCCGCCCGCCACGGCGAGCACGTCGCACCGAACCCCGCTCACGAGGCGCTCGCCGACCTCGAAACCCGAGGGACGCTCGATGCGCTGATCACCCAGAACATCGACGGTCTCCACACGAAGGCGGGCTCCGAGCACGTCATCGAACTCCACGGCTCGAGCGAACGCGTCGTCTGTGACGACTGCGGGCGGCGGCTCGCGGCGGCCCCGGTTCGCGAGCGGGTCCGCGGTGGGGAAACGCCGCCCCGCTGTGCGGAGTGTGGCGGGGTGCTCAAACCCGACGTGGTGCTGTTCGGCGAGCAGCTCCCCCAGGCGGCGTTGTTCGAATCCCACGCGCTCGCCGAGAGTGCCGACGTCTTTCTCGTCGTGGGGTCGTCGCTCTCGGTCGAGCCCGCGGCGTCGCTGCCCGGAACGGCCGCCGACCAGGGCGCGACGATGGTGGTCGTGAACCTCGACCGGACCCGGCTCTCCGGTCGCGCCGAGTACGACTTCCGGGCCGACGCCGCCGACCTCCTCCCGCGACTGGCGGCGGCGGTCAACGGCGGGGCGACAGCGCGGGATCCCGCCCGGTCGTAGCGCTTCTCGTATCCTCGCCTTACTTCGAGACGAACTCCGCGCCCGGCGCGTTCCGCATCACGCTCCGTGCGCCCTTCAGTGCGTTCGCTTTCGTCGTGTAGCCCTCGCCGCTGGTGGCGATGATGTTGCCGTTGCGATGGACCAGCCGCCAGCGGTGCTCGTCGGCCCGGTCGCGGAAGACCTCGAACCGCGCGAGGCTTTCCGGGGGGCGTGGCGCGACGTCGACGGCTTCTTCGGCGTCCGCTTCGGGCCGGGTTTCGTCGCCCGTCTCCCCCCACTCGATCTCGAACTCGATGCTGGTCTCGGTGGCGTCGTCCTCGACCTCGCGTTCGACCTCGACCTCGAAGGTCGGGCGCTCCGGCGGCTGGACGGTGACGGACTGGCCGTCGGACTCCAGCGTCACCGGGCCGTCGCCGGCGAGTTCAGCCGCCGCCGCACCGAGGACGCGGGCGATCTCGGCGCGGCTTCGGGGCTCCTCGATCTCGAAAAGGGTTTCCTCCATAGGGAAGCTACGCTCGCCCGGAGCATAAACCGAGTGGCGACGCCGGTTCGAGTCGCCTCAGGCCGCGGCGTAGGAGGTGTCGAGGTACTCGACGATGCGGTCGGACTCGCCCATCGTGATGCCGCGCTCGTCGTCGACCAGTACCGGGACGTCGCGCTGGCCCGAGACGCGCTTGACCTCGTCGCGCTTCGAGTGGAGCGCCTCGACCCACTCGCTCTCGAACTCGATCTCCAGCTCGTCGAGTCGGTCGACGACCTGTTCGCAGTGCGGGCAGCCTTCGAGGCGGTAGAGCGTGACCGTCATACCCGGGATCTGGAGACCCAGCGGCAAAAGCGTCCCGCCGACGAAGGGTTATGCGGACGGCGCTGGAGGGAGCGATATGCGACTCGACGGCGTTCGCGTTCTCGACCTCACGCGCTACCTCCCCGGTCCCTACGCGACCCAGCTCCTCGCCGACGCCGGGGCCGACGTCATCAAGATCGAAGACCCCACGGGCGACCCGGCCCGCCACCTCGGCTTCGAACCCGACTCGGCCGACGGAACGCTGTTCGACGCGGTCAACCGGGGCAAGCGAAGCGTCGCGCTCGACCTGAAGAGCGAGGCCGGGACGGTGGCGTTCCTCGACCTCGCACGCGATGCCGACGTGGTCATCGAGGGCTTTCGACCGGGCGTCGCCGACCGTCTGGGGGTCGGCTACGAGGCAGTCAGCGAAGAAGTACCGGATGTCGTCTACTGCTCGCTGTCGGGCTACGGCGCGACCGGGCCCTACGAGACCCGTGCTGGCCACGACCTCAACTACGTCGCGTTCGCGGGGTTGCTCGATACGAACCGCGCGAGCGAGTCCGAAGCCCCGCGGATCCCCGGCCTCCAGGTCGGCGATATGACCGGTGGGCTGTTCGCCGCCTTCTCGATCACCGGCGCGCTCTGTTCGCGCGCGCTCGGCAACACCGGCGGCGAGCACCTCGATGTCGCCATCACCGACGTACTGCTCTCGGTCTCGCAGTCGCTCGCGCCGGCCGCCTTCGGGGACGAACCCCCGCGACCGGGCGAGACCGCGCTCGCGGGCGCACTCCCGTGGTACGGGGTGTACGAGACCGCCGACGGGGAGTACCTCAGTCTCGCGGCGCTCGAACCCGTCTTCTGGGAGCGATTCTGCGAGACCGTCGACCGACCCGACCTCGCGGAGTGTCATGGAACCGACGACGAGCCCACGCGGGCGGCGCTCCGCGAGGAACTCGACGCTCTGTTCGCCGACCGAACCCGCGAGGAGTGGGAGGGGCTGTTCGCGGAGACGGACGCCACCGTCGAACCCGTTCGAACCCTCGGCGAGGCGCTCTCCCACCCCCAGACCGCCTCACGCGGGCTCGTCGAACGGGGTTCGGGACCGGCACGGATCGGGTTTCCGGCGCGGTCGTCCGCCCCCGCCGAACCCGGAGCGGGCGTTCCGGGCCACGGCGAGCACACGGCGTCGGTGCTCCGCGAGGCCGGCTACGGGGACGGCGATCTCGACCGACTTCGGGAGGCGGATGCGGCAGTGTTCGGCGACTGACCGGCCCGTTCAATCGCCTCCGTTCGGACGGCGGTCGGCGAGCACGGACCGATCGAGGTCGTCGAAGCTCGTGTGGCCCGCGAGCGCGAGGGTCAGGTCGAGGTCGGCACGGAGGTTCTCGACCACGTTCTCGACCCCTGCCTCGCCGTCGAGCGCCAGCCCGTAGGCGTAGGGTCGGCCGAGAAGGGTGCAGTCGGCCCCGAGCGCGAGCGCCGTGACGACGTCCGCGCCCCCACGTATTCCGCTGTCGAACAGCGTGGGTACGTCGACCGCGTCGACGATCCCGGGCAGCGCCGCGAGCGCGCCGACCGCGCCGTCGACCTGGCGGCCGCCGTGGTTCGAGACGATCACCCCGTCCGCGCCGCACTCGACCGCCCGTTTCGCGTCGTCGGGATGGAGGACGCCCTTGACGACCAGCGGGAGGTCCGTCTCCTCCCGGAGATCGGCCAGATCGTCCCACGTCAGCGACGGGTCGCCGAAGACGTCGACGAACTCCATCACGGCCGCGGCCTCGTTCTCCTCCGGTGGTTGGTCGAGCCGGTCGCGGAACGCGGGGTCCGAGAAGTAGTTCGCCACGCCCTCGCCGTCGAGGAAGGGGAGGTAGCCCTGCTCGATGTCGCGCTCGCGCCAGCCCAGGAGGGGCGTGTCGAGCGTGACCACGATGCCGTCGTAGCCCGCGTTCTCGGCGCGTTCGACGAAGCTCGACGCGATGGCGGGGTCGGCCGACCAGTAGAGCTGGAACCACTTTGGAACCTCACCGAGTTCGTCGGCAACGGCTTCGAGGGTGTACGAGGACGCCGAACTCAGACACATGGGAACGTCGAGGTCGGCGGCGGCACGCGCCACCGCGAGTTCGCCCTCGTCGTGGACGATCGAGAGCACGCCGAGCGTGGCCAACATGACGGGGACGTCGAACTCGCGGTCGAAGGGGCTCACGCGGAGGTCGCGTTCGGAGACGTCCCGGAGCATCCGGGGGACGATCCGCCAGTCGGCGAACGCACGACGGTTCTCGGCGACGGTGTCCTCGGTGCCGGCCCCGCCCGCGACGTAGGCCGCCGCCTCGTCGCTCATCGTCTCCAAGGCTCGCCGTTCGAGGTCCGAATACCGCACCGGCCCGTCCGGGGGCTGGTCGGCGAGCATCCCCGACGCGTAGACGTTCTGCTGGCGATGTTCGCCGTAGGGCTCCGAGGGGTCGTCCATGACCGTCCTTCAACGGTGGACCGGAAATAGGTTGAGCCGGTTATTCGCGTTCGACACCGACGATATCGAGGAGTTCGAGCGGGTTCTCGATCCGGTAGTCGACGACGGGGTCGTCGGGGGTGGCGTCCGCCGCGCTCCCGCCGAACGCCACGGTGTGGAGCCCGACGCCCGACGCGCCCTCCATGTCGTTTCGGTAGCGGTCGCCGACCATCACCGCCCGTTCAGGTTCAACGTCGGCCTTTTCGAGCGCCGTCTCGAACATCGCGGGGTCGGGTTTGGTCCGGCCGACTTCCTCGGAGGTCGTCATCGCGTCGAGGTGGGGCGCGACCCCGAACTGGTCGAGGAGGCGTTCGGCCTCCCAAGTGTCGATGTCGCTGACGACACCCTGGTGGAGCCGACCGTCGAGCCGGCGGATGGTCTCGACGGTCTCCGGGATCGGTTCGAGCACCTCGGCGGTCGCGCGCTCGAACGCCGGGAGCCACTCGTCCGCCGAAACCTCGCGGCCGACCATCGCCGCGACCGCTCGCGCGTAGCCCTCGCGGGCGCTCGCGAACTCCGCGCCGTCGCGGTCGCGGAAGTGCGCCCCGAGCTCCTCGCGCCAGGTTTCGAGCGCGTCGTCGCCGAGGTCGAACCGCTCGCCGAGGGTCTCGACGAACGCGCGGTGCCCCCGCCGGACGGAGTCGAGGTCGAGGACGACCCCGCCGATGTCCCAGAAGACGGCGTCGTATCGGGTGGCCATGTGACCGTCGATGGTTCATCGAGCCAAGAAGCTTCCCTGTCGAAACGACTTTAGCCGGGTGGACTGTTCGGTTTCGCGTGACGGAGGTCTGCATCGTCGGCGCGCCGGAAGTCGAACTCCGCTACGAACTCCTCTCGCGCGAGACCGCCCGCGACGCGCTCGCGACCTACGACCTCACCGCGCCCTACGAGAACACCCTCGCGCTCCGCACCGTGAGCCTCGGGGCGGCGGTGGCGTTGCTCAACGACCTCAACTGGTATCTCGTCCGGTTCGCCTCGGCGGCGTTCGTTCGCGAACCCGCGATCGACCCCGACGAGTGGTTCTCGCGCGACCTCGCGACCGCGGTGCGCGACGAGCGTGTCGACCCCGACGAGACGGGCCGCCACCTCGCGCTCTACGGTGTGGTTGACGGCGAACTCACCGAGCCGGAACACGTCGTCCGAACGCACGAGACCCCAAGCCGCGACGACCGGGACGAACTCGACAGGACGATGGTCGTCAGAGTGACCGAAGCCGAGTTCGAGGCGTAGCCGCGTTACGACTCGTCGGTCGGGTTCGCGAGCGCGTCCTCGATCGACTCCTCGCCTTCGAGGAGTTCGAAGGTCGTTCCGTGGGTCGATTCGGTGTCGAGCGCGGCCACAAGCACGTGGGCGACGTCGGCCCGGGTGATCTCGCCGCGGTCGAGCTTTCGGGCGGTTTTCACTCGGCCGGTCGCGGGGTCGTCGGTGAGCGCCCCCGGGCGGACGATGGTGTACGTGAGGTCGCTGGATTGGAGATATTCGTCGGCGGCTTGTTTCGCGACGAGGTAGTCGTAGAGCCCGTCGGGACTGTTCTCGGGTTCGTCGGCGTTCATCGCGCTCAACATTACGAATCGGTCGACGCCCTCCGCTTCGGCGGCGTCGACGAGTTTGTTCGCCCCGTCGCGGTCGACGCCTTCGACGTCCGCGCCGCTCGACCCCGCCGCGAAGACGATCGCGTCGTGGCCCGGCACCGCGTGGCTCACGTCCTCGGTGAGGTCCGCGACGGCCGTCTCGACACCGAAGTCGGCCATCTCGTCGACCTGTGATTCCGTGCGGACCATCGCCGTCGCGTCGTGGTCGCTCTCGGCGAGGATCTCGGTGATGTGCTGGCCGACGCCGCCGTGTGCGCCCGCGATGAGTACGTTCATGCCGGGGAGAAGTAGGGGTCGGAGACTTCTAAACCATCTGCTCGATAGACGGTGCGGCGGTCGCGGTGCGGGTGCGACCGTGGCGGTCGCGGTTTGGGGTGTGGTTTGCGGTTCCTGGTGTCTCGGCGAACGAATGTGAGCCGAGGCTCAGGAGCGCTGTGCTCTCCTGGTGGATGAAGGGCGAGGCGCGCGAACGAGCGCCGAAGGCGCGAGTGAGTAGCGACTGAAAGGAGCGCGCGGCGAGGGCTTCGGCGGTACGGTGCAGTGCCGTGCGGTTGCGGAGGTGTCAGTGATTGTACCGCGAACGAACGAAGTGAGTGAGCGGGCGCAAGCGCGACCAACGGGAGCGCGCAGCGCTTTTGATCCACATTTTGCCAGGGAGTGAGGCGCGACGCGCCGAACGACCGCAGCAAAAGGTGGGGGTCTATGTCGTGAGCTCGCCCTTCCGTTCGAGGACGGTGACGGCCTCGGCGTCGACCGACTCGACGTCGAGATGCATCGGGATGTACTCGCGGCGCTCGAAGGTCTCGATCTCGTCGCGCTCGCCGACCGTACACCAGAGCTGCGGGCGGTCGGGACCGTGCCACTCGCCGAACTTGCTGATGCCGAAACAGACCACTTCGTCGCCGTCGTACTCGATCCGGCCGCCCTTGCGAACCCCCGGATCGCCGTGGATGATGAGCCGCTTCATGCTGGAGGGTCGACCGACGCGGACCTAAGCGCTTCGGACCTCGTGTCGGTTCGTCGAGAACTCGTGGTCAGGCCATCCCCTGTTCGGGATGCTCTTCCTCCATGTGGTCGTTGAGCGATTCCTCGGTGCCGAAGGACTTGTTGCAGATACGGCATTCGAAGTCGGGTGCGCTCATTGGCGGCGGAGGTCGGGGACGAACCGACTAAACGGTTTCACCGGCAAACGAAAGCCGGTCAGTGGTCGGTGGTCGTGGTCCCGAACGTCGCGCCGTGAGGAGAGGGCTCGTCACGGCAGACCAAACGGGTTTTACCCGCGCGTCCGTTATCGGGCCTCAGCAACCATGGAGATGCCTCGTCGGTTCAACACGTACTGCCCTCACTGCAACGAACACCACCAACACGAGATCGAGAAGGTCCGCCACGGTCGCGAGACCGGCATGAAGTGGATCGACCGACAGACCGAACGCGGGACGTCGGTCATCGGCAACGCCGGCAAGTTCTCGAAGGTGCCGGGTGGCGACAAGCCGACCAAGAAGACCAACCTCAAGTACCGGTGTGGCGACTGCGGCAAGGCCCACCTCCGTCCCGGATGGCGCGCCGGCCGACTCACCCTTCAGGAGTAAGCATGGCAGGCAACTTCTACACCGTGGAATGTCCGGACTGTGAGAACGAGCAGGTCGTCTTCGGGAAGGCCGCGACGCAGGTCGCGTGTGCGGTCTGTGGTTCGACGCTCGCGCACGCGACCGGTGGCAAAGCGGTCTTCGAGGGCGAGGTGCTCGACACCGTCGAGCGCCGTGAGGCACCCGACGATCTCACGGGATCGAGCTGATGAACTACAGTGGCTGGCCGGACCCGAGCGAACTCGTGATCGGGAAGGTCGACGAGATCGCCGACTTCGGCGTCTTCGTCGACCTCTCGGAGTACGAGGACAAACGGGGCCTCGTCCACATCTCCGAGGTCGCCTCGGGCTGGATCAAGAACGTCCGCGACCACGTCGGCGTCGGCCAGACGGTGGTGGCCAAAGTCCTCTCGGTCGACGAGGGCTCCCAGCAGATCGACCTCTCGCTCAAGGACGTCAACGACCACCAGCGCTCCGAGAAGGTCCAGGAGTGGAAGGCCGCCAAGCGCGCCGACAACTGGATGACGATCGCCTTCGGTGAGGACATCGACGACGCACAGTACACCGCAGTCGCGAACGAGTTCCTCACCGAGTTCGGCACGCTCTATGCGGGCTTCGAGGAGGCCGCCATCCGCGGCGCGGACGCGCTCAACGGGACCGACCTCTCGGCGGAGGAGATCGACGCCATCGTCGAGACCGCCCGCGAGAACGTCTCGGTACCCTACGTCGCGGTCTCGGGCTACGTCGACCTCCGGAGCCCCGAGGCCGCCGGCGTCGACGCCATCCGCGAGGCGCTCCACGCCGCGGAGGGCAACGGCGACCTCCCCGACGGGGTCGACCTCGACGTGACCTACGTCGGCTCGCCGGAGTACCGCATCCGCGTCGAGGCACCCGACTACAAGACCGCCGAGGCCGAACTCGAAGCCAGCGCCGACCGCGCGGCCGCCGCCGTCGGCGAACACGGCGGGAGCGCGGAGTTCCACCGCGAGCGCCGAAGCGACGACGAGTAATTCTCGATGAAATCCGCGATTCGCGTCTGTGCCGACTGGGAATCCACGCACGACACCCCCGTGTATACCCTCACCGAGACGTGTCCCGAGTGTGGTGGATCGGCCGTCAACAGCGCGCCCGCGCCGTACAACCCCGAGGACCCGCATGGGGAGTACCGACGCGCTCTTAAGCGCCGCGAGTCCGGGTAGGGCATGGACGAATTCGATATCGAGACGCTCGCGGAGCCGGAGCTGTCCGACCCCGTGCTCGTCGAGGGGCTCCCCGGCGTGGGCCACGTCGGCAAGCTCGTCGCCGAGCACCTCCTCGAAGAGCTCGACGGCGAACCGGTTCGTCGCGTCTACTCCGAGCACTTCCCGCCGCAGGTCGACATCGACGAGGGCCGCGCGAAGCTCGCCTCGGCCGAACTCCACGCCGTCGAGGCCGACGGCCGGGACCTGCTGGTGCTCACCGGCGACCACCAGGCCCAGGACGCGGCCGGTCACTACCGACTCACCGACCGATTCCTCGACATCGCCGCGGAGTTCGACGTCGAGCGGGTGTTCGCGCTCGGCGGCGTCCCGACCGGCGAACTCATCGACGAGTACGACGTCATCGGCGCGGCGACGGGCGACGAGTCCATCGAGGAGCTCGAAGCCGCGGGCGTCGAGTTCCGCGAGGGCGAACCCGCCGGCGGCATCGTCGGCGTCAGTGGCCTGCTCCTCGGCCTCGCCGAACGCCGCGACCTCCCCGCGGCCTGCCTGATGGGCGAAACCAGCGGCTACCTCGTCGACCCCAAGAGCGCCCGCGCGGTGCTCGAGATCCTCGAGGACATCGTCGGCTTCGAGGTCGACTTCGACTCCCTCGAAGAGCGCGCCGACGAGATGGAGGAAGTGGTGCAGAAGATCCAGCAGATGGAGGGCGGCCAGGCCGCCACCGACGACGACCTCCGGTATATCGGGTAGATCCCACCTTTTGCTGTCGTTCGGAAGGCGCAGAGCGCCTTCCGTGAGCATGGCAAGACCGGAGGTCTTGCTGCAACCGGAAACGGCGAAGCCGTTTCCGAGGATGACGAGACGGCTTCGCCGTCTCGAACCACGGTCGCTCGCTTCGCTCACGGGTCACTCCGTTCGCCGTTCGCATCCGAGGTTCTCCCTTCGGTCGAACCTCGCGCCGCTCGCCCCTGGCAAAATGTGGATCAAAAGCCTGCGTCACCTCCTTCGGAGGTTCCTTGGCCCGCTCGCTCCTTTCAGTCGCTCGCGGTAGGGTCACTAGCCCCTACCGAGCCACTACCGCACCCGCACAGCACCGCCACCGCCGAAGCCCTCGCTTCGCTCACGGCTCACTCCGTTCGCCGTTCGTATCGAGGCGCTCGCGTTGCTCGCGCCTCGCTTCGCTCGCCCTTCATCCACCAGGAGAGCACGGCTCTCCTGAGCCTCGACTCGCGTTCACTCGTCGAGACATCAGGTACCGCTGCCGTCATCGCACCGCAACCGCACGGCGGCCGCACCGCAGCCGCCGCGACACAATCCTGAATACGACGGGTGGGATCGGTCGTGTCATGCCCGGTCCGGTCTTCCTCGACGGCGAGCCGGTCAGGCTCAGAACCATCGAAGAGGAGGACATCGAGTTCCTCCAGCGCCACATCAACGACCCCGCAGTCCGAACACCTATTGGCTCGTCCGCTCCGGTGAACGAAGCCGAGGAACGCGACTGGTTCGAATCGCTGAACGAGGGCGACGACGTCTCGCTCCTGATCTGTGTCGATGACGAGGCCGTGGGAACCATCAGCCTCATGCGGATCGACGAAGGCTGGGGTCGTGGCACCCTCGGCTACTGGATAGCCCCCGACGAGTGGGGCGAGGGCTACGCGACGGCCGCCACACGACTCCTCGTGGGCCACGCGTTCGACCAACTCCGGCTTCACAAGGTCCGTGCCGAGGCGTTCGACTACAACGCTGGCTCCCGGCGGGTGCTCGAAAAGGTCGGGTTCACCGAGGAAGGCGTCGGTCGCGAGGAGTGCTTCGTCGACGGCGAGTACGTCGATGTCCACCGCTACGGCCTGCTCGAAGACGAGTGGCGCGACTTATAACCCGATCTCGCGTCCGATCACGAGGTGCTGGATCTCGCTGGTCCCCTCACCGATCTCCATGAGTTTTGCGTCGCGGTAGAAGCGCTGGGGCGCGAAGTCGGTGGTGTAGCCGTAGCCGCCCAACACCTGGACGGCGTCCTCGGCGATCTCGCGGCTGGCCTCGCTGGCGTCGAGCTTCGCGAGCGCGCTCAGTCGGGTGACGTCCTCGCCCGCGTCGTAGGTCGTCGCGGCCTTGTGGGTCAGGAGTCGCGCGCGCTCCAGTTTCCGGTCCATGTCGACGATCTTGTTCCGCACCGCGTCGAACTCCGAGATGGGCTGGCCGAACTGCTCGCGCTCGGTCGCGTAGGACTTCGCGGCCTCGTAGGCTCCCTGACCGAGTCCGACCGAGAGCGCCGCGATCGAGATCCGCCCGCCGTCGAGCGTTTTCTTCGTCTGTTCCCAGCCTTCGCCCTCCTCCCCGAGCAGTCGGTCCTCGGGGAGTCGAACGTCGTCGAGCTGGATCTCACACGTCGGCGAGGCGTTGAGCCCCATCTTCTCCCAGATCGTCGAAACCTCGAAGCCGTCGTCCGCGGGGTCGACGATGAAGGTCGAGACCCCACCGTAGCCCGCGCCGGGGTCCGTGACGGCCTTCACGAGCACCGAGCCCGCCTCGCTGGCGTTGGTGATGAACTGCTTCGTCCCGTCGAGCACCCACTCGTCGCCGTCCTTCTCGGCCGTCGTGTCCATGTTCGAGGCGTCCGAGCCGCTGCCGGGTTCCGTGAGCGCCCACGCCCCGATGTGCTCGCCCTCGGCGAGCGGTCGGAGCCACTCCTCTTTCTGCTCGTGGGTCCCGAAGTTCTCGATGGGCTTCGAGGCGAGGCTGATGTGGGCGGCGTACGAGAGCCCGATCGAGCCGGACACTCGGCCGAGCTCCTCGGTGACGAGCGCGTAGAGCAGCTGGTCGCCACCCAGTCCTCCATACTCCTCCGTCACCGGCACGCCCATCACGTCGAGGTCGGCGAGCTGGTCGAAGACCTCGGCGGGATAGCGGTGCTCGTCCTCGATCTCCTGGGCGAGCGGCGCGATCTCCGCCTCACAGAACTCCCGCACCGTCTCGCGCATCATCCGATGTTCGCCCGGCAGGTCGAAATCCATACACCTGATACGTGACCAAGGGCATAAAACCACCCACATACGGGGGGATATCGTCCGAACCGGATGGCCGAACCCGACCGCTCAGAGGTAGCGTTCGACCAGACGGGACAGCCGGCCGAAGAGCCGAGAGAGCCAGTCGAACAGACGCGAGAGGCCGTCGAGGAACCGCTGGAGTTCGTCTCCGTTCCCCGAACTTTCGCTCCCCGTCGTCTCCGTCCCTGCAGCGGTCGTCGACTCCCCCGACGTCGAGCCCGCCGTCGTGGTCTCGCCGGTGGTCCGGGTCGCGGCAGTGGCCGCGGTCGGACACGACCCGGACTCGATCCGAACCGGGGTAGAACGGTCGAGCGAGGTCCGCGTCGGGTCGTCGAGGTCGCCCGAGAGCGCCTGCCAGTTCGAAACTTTGCCCTCGTAGTGGTCGCCGTAGAGCGCGGCCCGTTCGTTGAACGCCGGATCGATCCCGATCGAGACGTCGTCGCCGAGCGGGCCGTAGACCGCGCCGTCGGCCCGCCGGCCGTCCCAGGTCCAGTCCACGGTGGCCGAGGACCCATCGATATCCCACCGGTCGTAGCGGTTCGGGCCGTCGTAGCTGTCGTCCCGGACGACCCAGTCGCCCGAGGACGGGAGTCCGGATAGCTCGAAGGTGATCGAGCCGCCGTCGCCGTTGCCGCCGAGCGCACCGTGGACGACCACGAGGCTCACGCCGTCCGAGCCCTCGTAGAGGAACAGCACGCTTGTGTTCGGCTGCTGGAGCGAGCGGGTCCCGTAGGAGCTGTCACGGTCCCGCCGGTAGTCGTAGAACGCCTCTACCGGGTCGTCGCCCCGAAGGGGCTGGAGCGGCACGCACTGGTCGCCCTGAGAGAGGTGGTACGGAGCCGATTCGACCGCGCTCGCCGTGCCGGTCGCGAGCACGCCGCCGGCGAGGGTCGCGCCGGTAGCTGCCAGAAACGACCGCCTGTCGGTGCTCGGTCGGCTGCCGGGACGCGAAGCCATCGGTGATCTCCTCGGGCTTCTCCGAGGAGTCGCATGGGTCTTTTGACTGGCCGCTGAGTTCGTCAGCCGTCGATGTCCGTCCGGAGGACCCCGTCGAAGTCGAGCACGAAATCCGCTCCGAAGGCCGATGCCGGCGTCTGGAATCCGGACTCGACCTCGCCGTCGAGCACCTGCCGGACGACCTCGCAGGCCGTACGCGCGGTGAAGTCGTAGGTGTCGGGGAGTTCGAGCCGTGCGGCAACCCGCTCACCGTCGTCGTTCTCCACCTCTCCCCAGACACGGGTGGTGCTCAGGGCGCGCTGGGCGGCGGTCGGCCCGGTGACGGTCGCGTCCACGAGTTCCTTCAGAGCGGTCTGAACCGGTGGCGTTCCGAGCAGCGGTGCGAGACGGTCGGTTCGACGCATCACCCGTGCCGCGAACCCCGGCACGGCGGCGTAGGTCTCGATGTTCCCGATCCCCGTCGAGTAGTAGGCGGTCGAGACGTCACCCCACGGGATCGTCACCGCGGGCTTCGGGCCCGCCCCGAGGTCGATCCGCCGGGTCTTCCACGCCGGCGGTACGGTCTCGATCTGGCCATCGATCCGGGCCGCCCCGCCCTGCGAGAGCCCCTCGACCACCGATTTCAGCGTACCGGGCGAGAACGTGCTGAGCCCGTCGATCGCGAGCCGAAGGTGGGTCGCGTCGTGGAGTTTCCCCGCGAGGTACGCCGCGAGGCAGTCGGTGGGAACTACGTCGAAGCCAACCCCCGGCAGGAGGGTCACGTCGGCCTTCTCGGCGTCGCGGTCGCGCTCGGCGGTCGCCTCGAAGGCGTCGATCTCGCCGGTGATGTCGAGGTAGTCAGTACCCGTTTCGAGACACGCCGCCACCAGCGCGTCGGCGGTCGCGGAGAACGGCCCCGCACAGTTCAACACGGCGTCGAACTCCTCGATCCGGTTCGCGACGACCGAGGGACGATCGAGGGTGAACACCCGATAGTCGAGGTCGTGGTCGGTGGCCTGGCGTTCGAGCGGTTCGGCACGTCGACCCGCGAGCGTCGGCGACAGTCCCGCCTCGGCGGCGCGCTCGACGACCAGCGCACCGGTGTAGCCGTACGACCCGTAGATGAGTACGTCGTCTGCCATGTCCCTTCATCGGGCGGTGAGCGGAAAAAGCCACCCCCGCGGCGACCTTGCCGTAAGAGATATACCGGGTCCGACCGGCGTGGCCGCATGGGATTGATGGACGACATCCTCGGCGGTGGCGGGTCACGCAGCCGCCGACCGGGGCCCGGCGGCGACTACGTCGAACTCGGCCCCGACGACATCGAGGCCTCGGCGGACGAGCCGGCGACGAAGGTGCATATCGCCCAGATAGAGGGCCAGCGCGACGTGATAGATATCAAGAACGCGATCTACGACGGCGACATCGTGGTCGCCGATATCACCCGCCACTCGACCACCGACCGCACGATGGAGCGGATCACCCAGGACCTCCAGGGGATCGTCCGCGAGGTCGGCGGGGACATCGTCCAGAAGGCCGACGACCAGCTCATCATCACCCCCGGCTCGGTCGGCATCAGCCGCACCAAGCTCGGGCGGTAGTTCTCAGACGCCGTCGGGCGTTTCGGCGTCGTCTTCCACGGTGCGTTTCATGGATTCACGACGGCTTTTGGCGTCGCGGCCGGTGGCTTCGAGCAGGAACTCGTTCTTCGCGTCGACCGCGTCGGCGGCGGCGTCGGCGTTACCCTCGGCGATGACCTCCTCGGCGGGGCGCTCGGCGAAGTCCACAGCCAACGTATCCTTCTTCGAACCGTAGTCGACCGCGCCGGCGACTACGCGCTCGAAGACCGGGTTCTCGGGCTCCTCGACGACGTAGAGGTCGCTCCCGTTGTAGCTCTCGGTCGCGGTCGGCGGCCCGAAGTAGGACTCGATCGTACCCTCCATGTCGGGGATCCGCTCTTCCAAGTGCTCTCCGCGGCGCATCTTGTATTCGCGCATGGAGCGCTCGTTTGCGAGCCGGAGGGTTAGCCCTTTCGCGTTTCCCACGCCAGATAGCCGCGGTGGCAGTTGGGACAGATGTCGCCCGCCCGGTGGGGCGAGTCGATGACCGCGGCGTCGAACCCGCACGACGTGCAGCCGAACGAGCCACCGGTGAGCCGTTCTGGCTCCTCGTCCGGCTCGTCGGTCGCCGACCCGTCGTCGCGACCGGTATCGTCGGGCCACTGGGCCGTCGATGCGGTGCTCCCGTCCGACCGTCCTGCCCCGGTCGTCACCGGTCCGGGACCCTCCGGCTCGGACGGCCACTCCCCGGGTGCGCGCTCCGAGGGGTCGCGGCGCGTCGGCTCGTCGCCGATGCGGTCGATCGACCCGGCGTCGTCGGCTGAGTCGTCCGCCGGTTCGCCCCCGTTCGTCGACCGGTCGAGCGCGCTCGTGGCCGTCACCGACTCCGCGATCTCGATGCCCCCCGACCCGGACGAGTCGGTCGCGGGGTCGACGGGGGCGGCCCCGTCGTCACGGACCCCTCGATCGGTCTCGTCCGTCGGCTCCGTGGCGTCGGCTGGCTCCGTCCCGTCGCGCTCGGCCTCGGCGACCTCCCGCGACCCGCCGTTTCGGACGGCCGGTTCGGGCTCCGCTTCGGCGGGGTCGTCCCCCATGGTCTCGACGGCCGTCACCGTCCGGTCCGGAGTGTCGGACGCGTCACCGGTCCCCTCGTCCGAGCCGTCCGGCGCGATGACGACGGTGCCGTCGGGTTCGCGAACCACGCCGGCGGCGGCCGAGAGCGCCGTGACCTCGGTGTTCTCGGAGATGACCCGTTCGTGCCCGCAGCTCCGGCACCGTTCGACACGTTTCGCGGTCAGAACCACCTCGTCGCCGTTCTCGACGCGCTCGCGCTCGACCTCGGGGTCGCCGTAATCGTGCCCGAGCAACGAACACATGACTCCCATCGATACGTGTTTCTATAGCGGTCGATATAAACGTCCGTGTTCGAGCGGCGATATGTTGACCGAACGGTCGAGCGAGGCGGAACCGGCCCGACCGACAGTATAAGAGCGATCCAAGCGAACGGGCAAACATGAAAGCGAAGCGGGCGTTCCGGGACCGCAACCCCACGGAGGTGGCGGTCCTCGACGCGCTGGTGGAGCATCCCGACGGGATGACGGTGTTCGAACTCCGGACCCACGCCGACATCGGCATCGACGCCCTCGAGGACGCCCTCGCGGCGCTCAAGGAGGACGACCTCATCGAGACCGAAACCGAGAGCGGGCGATTGCATATCATGCCCGACGACCGCGTCGTGCCCGACGAGCCCGAGGACGAAACCGACGAATCGTTCTTCGAGCGGCTCCGCGACCGGTTCGGGCGGTAGACACACGCTTTATCCGCCACCGCACCCGAAATTCCACAATGACGTTGGTCGAAGCCGTTCACGAGACCCACGGCGCGACGTTCGTAGAGCGCGGCGGCACGCGCGTCGCCGACCACTACGGCCGCCCCGAGACCGCCCACCGCGCGGTCAGAAACGTCGCCGGCGTCACCGAGATGGCCTACGGCGTGCTCACGATCACCGGCGAGGACAGGATCGAGTTCGTCGACAACGCCGTCACCAACCGCGTGCCCGCCGAGGACGGCCGGGGTTGCTACGCGCTCCTCCTCGACCCACAGGGTCGGATCGAGACCGACCTCTACATCTACACCACCACCGACCGCCTGCTGGTGTTCACCCCGCCGGACCGCGCCGAGGCGGTCGCGAGCGAGTGGTCGGAGAAGACGTTCATCCAGGACGTCGATATCGAGAACGCCACCGAGTCGTTCGGCGTCTTCGGCGTCCACGGTGCGCAGGCGACCGAGAAGGTCGCGAGCGTGCTCACGAACGCGACGCCCTCCGAGAGCCACCTCTCGTTCGTCCGGGGCTCGATCGACGAGGCCGGCGTCACCGTGATCCGGGGCGACGGGCTCGCCGGCGAGGAGGGGTACGAGGTGGTCTGTGCAGCGGACGTGGCCGAGTCGGTGTTCGACGCTTTGATCAACAACGGCCTCAACGCCGCCCCCTTCGGCGTGCGAACCTGGGAGAGCCTCACCCTGGAGGCGGGCACGCCGCTGTTCGATACCGAACTCCGTGGCGAGATCCCGAACGTCCTCGGACTGCGGAACGCCCTCGACTTCGAGAAGGGCTGTTACGTCGGCCAGGAGGTCGTCTCGCGCGTCGAGAACCGGGGGCAACCGAGTCGTCGGCTGGTGGGGCTCGCCTGTGAGGCGCTCCCCGACCCCGGCGCGGCGGTCTTCGCCGGCGATTCGACGGTGGGCGAGGTCACCCGCGCGGTCGAGAGCCCGACCCGCGACGAACCGCTCGCGCTCGCGCTGGTCGAGTTCGACCTCGATACCGACGGCCTGACGGTCAGGATCGACGGCGAGGAACGAACGGCACGCGTCGAACCCCTCCCGTTCGTCGAGGGTAGCGACCGGTCGGCCCGACTGCCGACCTACGAGTAGGGGTTCAAGAGCGCGAGAGGAGCGTCTTCAGGCTCTCCGGCGAGAACAGCGTGGTGGGTTTGTCCATGTGAACCCCGATCTCGCCCGAGAGCGTCGCGAGGCCCGCTCGTTTGACGGGTTCGGGCAGCGAGTACGCCCGCCGGACCCAGTGACCCAGCCGGATGTCGTGCGCGAGGTCCGCCCGCCACGCGTCCTCGTAGTTCTTCAGCGTCCCCGGGTCGTGCGGGTCGACCTCGCGGGCGGCGTGGTCGGCAGCGGTCATCCCGTAGACGAGGCCGCCGCCGGTGAACGGCTTGGTCTGGGCGGCGGCGTCTCCCACGAGGAAGCCGCGGTAGCTCGTGACGCGGTCGGCCGGGCCGATCGGGATCATCCCGGCGTGGGTCTCGCCGGTCTCGACCCCGTAGTCGCCGACGAACTCGTCGAACAGCTGGGTCGCGTTCTCGCCCGGTGCGGCCGCGAGGCCGTACTCAACGCCCGCCGAGCCGCGAGGGATACGCCACGCGAAGAACTCCGGGACCGTGAGGTGGACGTCGACGTGGTCGCCGGGGTCGTCCTCGGTGGAGAACCCGAGCACGCCCTGGAGTTTCTCGCCGGGTTCGGGCATCCCGAGTTCGCGCCGGACGCGCGAGACGGGCCCGTCACAGCCCGCCACCAGCCGGGTCTCGAACTCCTCGGTTCCATCGGGCGTTCGGGCGGTCACCGTCGCCGAGCGCGCGCCCTCCTCGACGCCGATCACGCTGTGCTGTTCTCGGAGGTCGGCCCCGGCCTCGCGTGCGGCGCGGGCGAGCGTCCGGTCGAGCTCGACCCGATTGATGACGTTCGAGATGGTCTCGTCCTTGTAGAACAGGTGGCCGTCGCCGCCCGGCCCGCCGACGTGAAATCGTGCGCCCGAGATCTCGTTCTCCAACAGCTCCTCGCGCGCGCCCTCGGGCGTGAACTGCCAGATGTCCGTACTGACGTGGCCCGAACACGCGAGCGGCGTGCCGACCTCGCCACGTTCGAGCACCAGCACGTCGTGACCCGCCTCCGCGGCGCGCCGGGAGAACCGACAGCCCGCGGGGCCCGCCCCGGCGACGACGAAATCGTACATTGGAGAGTCCTGTCGGTGGGCGTCAAAGAATCTTGCTAACCCACTTTTTTCGACGGGGGAATCGCGCTCGCTTCGCTCGCGCTCAACCCCCGCCCAAAAACCTGGACTGAAAAGGGCTGCTCGCTCCCTCCGGTCGCTCGCAGTACAATCGCTAACCAGCTACCGCCTCCACCCCCAACCACTCCGCAGCCGCCACACGCCTCCCCAGCCGATTCGCTCCGTTCGTTCCACTCACTCCGCTCATCCACCGGCAGAGCTTCGCTCTGCCGAGCCTGCACTCGCTACGCTCGCGCAGACCTCGCACAGTGTCCGCGGTCGGTGTTCGTGTTCACTCACACACGACCGCGAGCGCGCGCCACAGCATCCGCCATCTACTACACCACCCCTGTTCCGTCGTCAGCGATGGCCGTCGAGCAGTCGTTCGACGTACTTCGCGATCACGTCGACCTCGACGTTCACCCCATCTCCGGGTTCGAGGTCGTGCATCGTCGTCAACTCGTAGGTCGTCGGGATCACCGCCACAGTGATCGTTCCCTCGCGGCGTTCGGCCACGGTGAGGCTCACCCCGTCGAGCGCTATCGACCCCTTCTCGACCACGTACCGTGCGATGCTCTCGGGCACCGAAAATTCGAACGCCCAGTCGTCACCGACCTGCTCGACTCCAACGACTTCGGCTGTGGCGTCGACGTGGCCCTGCACGAAGTGGCCGTCGAGCCGACCGTCGGCGGGCAGCGCCCGTTCGAGGTTCACTGTGGTGCCCGCTTCGATCTCCGACAACGTCGTCCGGTCGAGGGTCTCGGTCGAGCAGAACAGCTCGAAGCCCGTTTCCCGAACGGCCTCGACGGTGAGACACGCGCCGTCGACCGCGATGCTCGCGCCGCGGGTCAGTCCCTCCAGATCGCACTCGACGACGATCCGCCGCCCGCCCTCCTCGTCGCGGACGTCGGTGACGTCCCCCGTGGTCTCGACGATGCCGGTGAACATGGTCGCGGTACGGTTGCCGGGCGAATGAGGCTGGCGTTCGCCGCCGGCCGGGAGCCACGTCGCTTATAGTGGACCGGTCCCTGCTGTGGGCAATGTCCACGGATTCGCACGTGACGCGGCTGTTCGGCGGCCCGGGAAGCGGGAAGACGACGGCGCTGCTCGACCGGGTGGAGGAGATCCTCGACCAGCCGGGCGTCGACGTCGACGACGTCCTCGTCGTCTCGTACACCCGGGCGGCGGCCACCGAGATCCGCGAGCGCCTCGCCGAGCGCCTCGACGTCAGCCCGCGCTCGCTCCGGGGCAACGTCGCCACGATGCACGCGAAGGCCTACGAACTCCTCGACCTCTCGCGCGGCGACGTCGTGGGCGAACGCGACAAGGAGGGGTTCTGTGAGGACTTCGGGCTCGAGTTCGAGGACGAGTACGAAGGGTCGCGCCGTCGGAGCGCGCGCTCGACCACCATCGGCAACAAGGTCATCGCGACGAGCCAGTGGCTCCAGCGCACGACCAGGGACGTGGCCGACTGGTACGACGTCCCCTTCCAGTGGAACGACGAGGAGGTCCGGCTGCCGCCCGAGATCGACGACAACGCCCAGCAGGGCAACAAGTACACCCCGACGTGGCCGAGCGACGACGACCGCCTCGACATCCCCGAGGCGATCCGGGCCTGGCGCGCCTACAAGGGCGAGGAGGGGCTCGTGGGCTTCGCGGATATGCTCGAACGCGTCGAGCAGCGCTCGCTCATCCCGAACGTCGACTACCTCGTGATCGACGAGTTCCAGGACATCACGACCCTCCAGTACCGCGTCTACGAGGAGTGGAAACCCCACGTCGAGCGCGTCCTGATCGCGGGCGACGACGACCAGGTGGTCTACGCCTGGCAGGGTGCGGACCCACAGCTCCTCCTCGACGAGGGCGGCGAGGACGTGATCCTCGATACGTCCTACCGGCTGCCATCGCGGGTGCTCTCGGTCGTCAACCGCGAGGTTCGCCACATCGAGAAACGCCAGGAGAAGAACCTCCGGCCCCGGACCGAGGGCGGGAGCGTCGAGGCCGTCGAGAGCCCCACGATGCTCGACCTCGTGCGCAACGTCCGGGCCACGGTCGAGAACACCGACGAGACCGTGATGGTGCTCTTCCGGGCGCGCTACCAGCTCTTCCAGTTCATGGACGAGTTCATCGGCGAGGGGATCCCGTTCCAGGCGCTCACCGACCAGCGGATGTGGACCGACCGGCTCAACGACTACGTCAACGCCGTCGAGAAGGTCGCCGCCGGCGAGGCCATCACCGGGCTCGAAGCCCGCCGGCTCGCGGACATGCTGATGAACACCGCCTTCGGCACCAACAGCCGCGACGCGCTCTACGAGACGCTCGACGACCTGAAGGAGGAGGCCGGGGTCGAGGAGTTCGTCGACCTCACGATCGAGCCCGACCTCGTCAAGGAGCACGCGCCGTTCATGCCCGGCCCCGCCTCCGCCGAGGACATGCTCAGAAAGACCTCGCAGTTCCAGAAGAAGTCGGTGAAGGCCTACTTCGGGGGCGACTACCAGGACGTCGACCGTGACCGGGTTCGAGTGGGGACGATCCACTCCGCGAAGGGTCGCGAGGCCGACCACGTCTTCGTGGCGACCGACCTCACCGAGAAGGTGGTCGAACAGATGGCCGCCTCCGTCGAGGAGGGATCCGCCGACGCTGCAGCGTTCGCTGAGAGCACCGACCCGGTCCCCCTGCTGACGGACAACGAGCGCCGGGTGTTCTACGTCGGGATGAGCCGGGCGCGTGAACGCCTCGTGATACTCGAAAACCTCGTGAGCGGCGCGCCGACGCTCCCGGTCGACGTCCTCCTCGACAACGAACCGTCGGGGATCACCGTCGAGGACGTCCTCGCCGAGGCCGAAGTCCCCGCCGCCGACTGAGCGCCGATTACTCGTTCTCCTCGTCCTTCGCCACCGCCCCGACCGCCTTCTCGGCCGCCGCCGTCGGCACGTCGTCGGGGGTCGTGACGTACTGCTTGAGCAGGATCATCAGCCCGGCGACGATACAGAGCGCCGCACCCATCGTGGTGCGCCCCGTGACGAGGAGGTTGACCCCGAGCAGCGCCACCGGGAGCGCGAGCGCCAGCGTCGCCACGAGCCCGAGCGTGTTGAGGATGCCCACGGGCTGACTGGAACGCGCGCTCACTTACTCGCTTCGCTCGCCCTACGGTCGCGGCGACCAGCCACACACCGAACAGACGGTTGCGTCGGCGGCGTGGAGCCCGCCGCAGTCGGGACACTGCTTCTTGTTGTAACTCTCCTCCCACCCCGGCGACTCCGTCTCGTGACCGCGTCCGGCGAGGAACTCGTCGATGTCGGGTTCGTTCGGTGTGGTTGCCATACGTGCCACGGTATGGCACGCCACGACATAGGTCTATTGGTGGTCACAGGAACCGCCGATCAGTGCAGTATACAACACCTGAACGGAAGTCGTTCGGCCCGTTCAGAGGTCGTAGAGCGCGCCGTACTTCGCGGTGACGTAGTCGAGGAAGTCGTCGGCGGCGAACGGTTCCCCGGTGGCCTCCTCGATCAGGTCGGGGGTGGTGTAGCGCTTGCCGTGACGGTGGACGTTCTCGGTGAGCCAGTCGTGGAGCGGGTCGAAGTTCCCGGACCCGATCTCGCCCTCGAGGCCGTCGATCTCGTCGTCGGCGCTGGCGTAGAGCTGGGCGGCGAGCACGCTTCCCAGGGAGTAGGTCGGGAAGTAGCCGAACGTGCCGTGCGACCAGTGGATGTCCTGCAGACAGCCCTCGGCGTCCGTTTCGGGTCGCACGCCGAGGTACTCCTCCATCTTGTCGTTCCAGACCTGCGGTACTTCCGCGACGTCGAGGTCGCCCTCGATGAGTTCGCGCTCGATCTCGAAGCGGAGCACGATGTGCATGTGGTAGGTGAGCTCGTCCGCCTCGACGCGAATGAGATTGTCCTCGTGGACGGTGTTCGCGGCCTCGTAGGCGTCCCGCGGGGTCGCGTCGTCGAGGCCCGAAAAGCGCTCTTTGACCTGGGGCAGGAAGAGCTCCCAGAACGGCTGCGAGCGAGCGACGTGGTTCTCCCAGAGTCTCGACTGGGATTCGTGGACCGAGAGGTTTCGATTCTCGCCGAGCGGCGTGCCGTACTCCTCGTCCGGGAGGCCGAGGGTGTAGGTCGCGTGGCCGAACTCGTGGACGGTGCTGGTGAGCGCGCCGAGCATGTCCGCCTCGTCGTAGCGCGTCATGACCCGCGCGTCGAAGGTGGTCCCCATCGAGAAGGGGTGTGGCGCGACGTCGAGCCGGCCGCGATCCCAGTCGTAGCCGAGAGTGTCGAGCGCGTCGCGCGAGAGCGCTTCCTGGGTGTCGGTGTCGAAGGTGCCGGAGAAGGGCGTGGCGAGGTCGACGTCGCTCTCACGCACCTCGTCGATGAGCGGGACGAGCTCCTCGCGGAGGCGTTCGAGAATTCGCTCGGTGGTGTCGAGCCCGAGGTAGGGTTCGTAATCCTCGAAGAGCACCTCGTAGGCAGGTCTATCCGGGTCGATGTGTTCGGCGTACTCGCGCTTGAGGTCGACGAGGTCCTCGACGACGGGCGCGAACTTCGAGAAGTCGTCTTCCGCCCTCGCTTCCTTCCAGACCGGGAGCGCCTCGCTGGTCGTTCGCGAGATCTCCTCGACGAGGTCGGTGGGGACGCGCGTCGAGCGCTCGTACTGTCGGCGGACCTCGCGGACGACCGCCGCCTCGCGGTCGTCGAGGTCACTGCTTTCGAGCGCGTCGAGCGCCTCGCCCATCCCCTCGTCGGTGAGGAGGTCGTGGCTCACGGCAGAGAGCGCCGAGAGCTGGCCGGAGCGGGCCGGCGTGCCGCCCTCCGGCATCATCACCTCCTGGTCCCAGCTCAGGATGCCCGCCGCGCCCTCGATGTTCGAGATGCGTTCGTAGCGTCGTGTGAGGTCGTCGTAGGCGTCGTCCGTGGGGTCGGCTGCCATACGGGAAGCCCGGGTCGCCGGCCTATCAATTCTCCCCTACGGCGTCGACTATCTCGGCGTAGATCCGATAGCAGCGGTCGAGGGCGGCGAGCGAGACGCTCTCGTCCTTGGTGTGGGCTTCCCCGAGTTCGGAGGGCCCACAGACCACACAGGTCACGTCCGCCGCCGCGAGCCAGCCGCCGTCGGTCGCGGCGGGCTTCGTGACGAGCTCCGGATCTCCGTCCTGACACTCGTCGGCCACCGTTCGAACGGTTTCGGCGAACGCCTCGTCGTCGCAGGCCATCGGCGGGAGGTCCTGATCGATCTCCCACTCGACCCCCTCGATATCCTCGACGGTTCCGAGGGGTGCGCGCTCGCCGGGGACCGTGCGCTCGTCGACGGTGATGGCGCACGATTCGGGAACGACGTTCCAGGCCGAGCCGCCCTCGATCCCGGTGACGGCGAGGCTCCCGGAGACGCGCTCGTCGAGCACCGTCGCGCTCGGCGGGTCGATATCTCTGATGAGGTCGACGGCGTCGCAGGCCCGGTAGACCGCGTTCTCACCCGATTCGGGTTCGCTGGCGTGGACGGCGGTGCCGTGGGCGGTGACGGTGCTCGCGCGCCGGCCCTTGTGGGCGACCACGACGTCCGTCACGCCCGCCGTCGCGTAGCCCGTCGAGCCCTCGCCGACCACCGCGAAGTCGGGCGCGAAGCCCTCGTCGATGGCGTGGCGCGCGCCGATGCCGCCGAGTTCCTCGCCGACGAAGCTCGCGAAGACGAGTCCGTCCTCCGGGGTATCGCGGAAGGCCAGCATCGCCGCGGCGACCGCGCCCTTCATGTCCGCCGCGCCACGGCCGTAGAGTCGGTTTTCGGTGGTTTCGATGACGTACTCGTCGCCGTCGGTCTGGGATTCGTCCGGCGGGACCACGTCGTGGTGGCCGACGAGCGCGAGGGTGTCTGCCTCGCCGTAGCGGGCGATAACGTTCCCGACCGTATCTCGCGTGACGTCGGCATCGGTTTCCGCACGGAGCCAGTCCTCGATGAAATCACCGGCGGCGGTCTCGTCGTCGTGGCTCGGGATCGAGACCAGGTCGCGGGTGAGGGCGGCGACGTCCATCCCGTCGAGGGTCGGCGAGCGGCGTGATAAGGATGGTGTCGGACGAGACGAACCTGTTCATCCGCCGCGGCGGGAGCGGTCGGAGGTGGTGCGGTCGCGGTTGCGGTCGGAGCGGTTGGCGCGCGCTCGCGGTCGTGCGCGAACGGACGTGAGCGCGCGACCGCGGACACTGTGCGAGGGATGAGCACCGCAGGGAGTGAGCAAAGCGAACGACCGAGGAGCGCAGTCGGCTGGGGAGGCGTGTGGCCGTTGCGGGACGGTGGCGGGGCGGAAGGGTGAGTGATTGTACCGCGAACGAGCGCGAAGCGCGAGTGAGCGGGAGTTTTTAGTCCAGGTTTTTGCGAGGAGTGGTTCGCCGAAGGCGAACCCGACGAGGAAAAAAGTGGTTGAACATCCTTATCCGTTCTGCGGGCCGATGTGCGGGCATGACTATCGTCCCGGACACGAGCGCGGTCATCGACGGCCGCGTGTCCGACCGCGTCGAGAGCGGGGCGGCCGACGGCGCGACGGTGCTGGTCCCCGAGGCGGTCGTGGCCGAGCTCGAATCCCAGGCGAACGACGGGATCGAAACGGGCTGGAACGGCCTCGCCGAACTCGAAGCCCTCGTCGAGCTCGCGGCCGACGACCGGATCGAGCTCGAATACGTCGGTCGGCGGCCCGCCGAGGCCGAGCGCACGAGCGCCGGCGAGGGGGCCGTCGACGCGTTGATCCGCGACCTCGCCGCCGAGCACGACGCCACGCTGCTCACGAGCGACCGCGTCCAGAGCGAGGTCGCGCGGGCGAAGGGGCTGACCGTCGAGTACCTCGAACCCGAGGTCAGGGTGGTCGAGGGCCTCGACATCGAGCGCTTCTTCGACGACGAGACGATGAGCGTCCACCTCAAGACGGGCGTGGTGCCGATGGCGAAGCGGGGGTCGATCGGCGGGATGCGCTTCGAGGCCGTGGGTGAGGAGCCGCTCTCCGAAGACCAACTCACCGAGTGGGTCGAGGAGATAGAGCTGGCGGCGCGAACGTCGAGCGAGGGGTTCACGGAGCTCGACAGGCACGGAATGACGATCGTCCAGTACCGCGACTACCGGATCGCGGTGGCACGACCGCCGTTCGCCGACGGGATCGAGATCACCGCCGTCCGGCCGATCGCGGCGACCGAGCTCGACGACTACCAGTACGCCGACGACCTCCGCGAGCGCCTGCTCGACCACCAGCGCGGGGTGCTCGTCGCGGGTGCGCCGGGCGCGGGGAAGTCCACGCTCGCCGGGGCCGTCGCGGGCTTCCTCGCCGACTCGGACTTCTCGGTGAAGACGATGGAGAAACCCAGAGACCTGCAGGTGGGTCCCGACGTGACGCAGTACACCGCGCTCGACGGTCGGATGGAGAACACCGCCGACGCGCTCCTGATGGTCCGGCCCGACTACACCATCTACGACGAGGTCAGGAAGACCGAGGACTTCTCGGTCTTCGCGGACATGCGGCTCGCGGGCGTCGGGATGGTCGGGGTGGTCCACGCCACGCGTGCGATCGATGCGGTGGGGCGACTCGTGGGGCGGGTCGAGCTGGGGATGATCCCACAGGTCGTCGACACCGTGGTCTACGTCGAGGCCGGCGAGATCGCGACGATCTACGACATCAAGACCGAGGTCAAAGTTCCCGAGGGCCTGGTCGAAGAGGACCTCGCGCGGCCCGTCATTCGGGTGATGGACGCCGAGACGAACGAACCGGCCTACGAGATCTACAGCTTCAACCGGCAGGTCGTCACGGTGCCGGTGGGCGAGGAGTCGGACGACTCCGGGGTGGATCGGATCGCGAAACAGGAGATCGAGCGGGAGATCCGGTCGGCCGCGCGCGGCAACTGCGAGGTCGAACTCCGCGGGTCGAACACCGCCGTGGTCTACGTCGAGGAGTCGGACATCGCGACCGTGATCGGCAAGGGCGGCGGTCGGATCACCGACATCGAGAATCGGCTGGGGATCGACATCGACGTTCGGACCTTCGACGAGCGTCCGGGTGGACGATCGGGAGGATCGAGCGGCTCCGGCGGTGGCGACAGCAGTAGCGGTGGCAACACCAACGGCAGCACGTCGGGCGAGATCGTCACCCCCGAGATCACCGCACGTCACGTCGTCATCCCGATGGAGGGCCACGCGGGCAACACGGTCGAAGTCCAAGCCGACGGCGAGTATCTCTTCACCGCGACCGTCTCGCGCGGCGGCGAGGTGCAGGTCTCGCGTGGGAGCGCCATCGCAGAGGAGCTCGAAGCCGCCATCGACCGAAATCGTCAGGTCACGGTCGCACCGTCGTAGTTCGACGCGAACGGTGAACGGGGAGTGGCCGACCATCGGGAGGTGGTTCGAAAATCTCCGACTTTCGTCACTGAGCGGAGCGAAGCTCCGCGAGGTCCAAAAGAGTCGGAGACTCTTTTGACGATCACGAGAGAGCTTTGCTNGCGAAGCTCCGCGAGGTCCAAAAGAGTCGGAGACTCTTTTGACGATCACGAGAGAGCTTTGCTCTCTCGAACGACCACGAGGCGAACGGCGACCGCAGGAAGCCGTGAGCGAAGTGAACCGTGAGCGGGAGCGAGCCGAGATCGCGGTTGCGGGACGCGATTCCTGGCGGATGAAGGGCGAGCGAACGCCGAAGGCGTGAGCGAGGGCTTCGGCGGTGCTGTGCGGGGCGGTTGCGGAGTTGTTCGCGGAGGTGGTCGGTGATCTCACCGCGAGCGAACGGAGTGAGCGAGCGGGCCGAGGAACCCCTGAAAGGGGTGACGACGGCTTTTGATCCACATTTTGCCAGCGAGTGAGCGAGCATCGCGAGCGAACGAGCGCAGCAAAAGGTGGGTTTCGAAAGGTCCTTATGGGCGACTCGGCTACCCTGAGATCGGACTAGGCCGGGCAGTTAGGCCCTGCTCGCAACCCGCACTACGGTCTTCAGCGGGGGCCGAACCCCGGGTGCGTCCGCGCCGACCGGCGCGGGCCCCGCAAGCCAACGTCGAAGCCTCGTCCGTCGGGGGCGGCGGTCCGCGGCTGTTCGTCTGCAGGGACGACCCGCCGCGGTTAATCGGCGGCAGCCCGTCAGGCACGGAAGTGAGCAGCGGACCGCCGGACAGCCGTCGCTCGCCGGATCGCGGGGTGGAGGAGGCACGCGGGCTTCCCCGCGCCGGAACGCCGGGCAATCCCGGGCCGTCCACTTCCACATACCCACCTTCTACATACCCACCTTTTGCTACGCTCAGTCGCTACGCTCACGGCTCACTTCGTTCCCCGTTCGCAGCCGAGGTTCTCCCTTCAGTCGAACCTCGCGCCGCTCGCTCCTTCACTCGCAAAATGTGGATCAAAAGCGCGTCGGGTTCCCACCGGAAGAGCGAGGCTCTCCCGTGCTGCTCGAAAACGCTCCGCGTTTTCGGCAGTGCAAGAACCCGGAGAGTTCTTGCTTGCAATCAGAACACTCCGCGTTCTGATCACATCGCGAAACGCCTCCGGCGTTTCGAGCGATCTCGCTCGCTCCGCTCGCGAGAACGATGGTCACCCTCGCGCCCGCTCGCTCACTGCGTTCGCTCGCGGTGAGATCACCGACCACCTCCGCGACCGCAACCGCACAGCACCGCCTCCGCCGAAGCCCTCAGCCCACTCACTCCGTTCGTGGGCTTCGCCCTTCATCCGCCAGGCCTGCACCGCCCGGCTACACCAGTCCAAGCGTGCGGGCGTACCACACTCCACTCGCGGGGATCACCAGCGAACACAGCGCCAGCACCCAGCGGTGATATTCGAGGGCGGAGTCGGTCGAGAGCTGAAAGACGACGGCCTCCGGGACCGTAAGCGCCCAGACCAACGAGACGAGCGCGACCACGATACCGAAGACGAGGGTCACGCCAGCGGCGGTCGCGGGGTCGGTCCGACCGGCCCGACCGGCGGCGAAGACGACGACGGCGACGACGGCGAAGAGCCCGCCGACGAGCGGGGATATCGCGCCGGTGGCGTAGTAGGTGCCGGCGGCTCCCGCCTCGGTGGTGAGATACGGTACGACGAGCGCGACCAGCACCGCGAGACAGCCGACGATGCCGACGACCGGGGCGACCCGCGAGGCGTTCATGGGCTCGATTCCGGTGGGCGGCGTCTTAATCGGCGCGTTCGGCGGGCGAACACAAAAGCCAGGTAACTCCGTCCCAAGGGAGCGGGTATGGGACTCGGAAACACCGCGAAGAAACTCCAGCGTGTGGCCGACATGGCCGAGACGCTCTATCAGAAGATCGACGAACTCCGGAGCCAGGTCAACGAGGTCAGAGAGCACGTCGAGGCCACGAGCCAGCGCGTCGAACGGATCGAACGCGACCTCGACGACCAGCGTGCGGTGCTCGACGCGCTGGCACGCGAACAGGGGATCGACGTCGACGCGGCCGCGGCCTCGGCCGCGATCGAGGAGGCCGAACCCGGGAAGACGGTGGCCGACGCCGAAGCGACGGACGGCACGGCCGACGACGCGCCGAGCGCCGACGACACCGCGGCCGCCGAGTAGTGCTCCCTACCCGAGCCGCTGGTGTTCGACCTTCATGCACTTGTCCTCGACCACCTGCCGACCCGCGTCCTCGGCGCGCTGGGTCGCCTCGGGGTCGCGGATGCCGAGCTGGGTCCAGATGACGTCCGCGTCGTCGCGGTCGAGCGCGTCGTCGACGATCCCGCTCACCTCGTCGCTCGGGCGAAACACGTTCACGATGTCGATCTCCGCCTCGACGTCGGCGAGCGAGTCGTAGGCCCGACGGTCGAATACCTCGTCGGCGGTTGGATTGACGGGGACCACGTCGTAGCCGTGGTCGAGGAGATACCGCGGGATCTCGTGGGCGTCCTTGCCGGGTGTCGACGAGCAGCCGACGACCGCCACGGTATCGAGGTCGAGGATCGCCGCGAGTTCGTCGTCGTCCGTGATTGGCATACCCCTTCTACGTCGGGCGACGACAAAAAGATCCCCTACAACGCCACCGCGAGCCGGCCGACCACGAACGCGCCGCCCGCGAGGAACATCGCGTAGCTCAGCCGCTCTTGACCCGTCGTCGGGTCGGTGAAACTGTTGACGGCGGCGATAGCCATCACGAGGTCCGCGACCGCGACCACCGCGAGGTAGGGCCAGCCGAGGGTCCCCTGGAGGTAGGGAAGCGGGCTGGCGAGGAGCGCGACCGCGAGGAGCACGGTGGCACTCCAGAGCGCGGGCCGCTCGCCCACCGCGATCGGGAGGGTGTTGAGCCCCTCGCGCCGGTCGCCCGCGACGTCCTCGACGTCCTTGATTATCTCGCGGGCGACCGTCGAGAGCGCCGCGAGCGCGAACAGTACGACGACCGCGCTCGTGATCCGCCCCACCGCCGCCGCGCCGAACAGGAAGGTGCTCCCACCGAGGTAGCCGACGACGACGTTGCCGACACCGGGGAGTCCCTTGAAGAACTCCGTGTACGCCACGAGCGCGACGAGGTTGACGACCGCGATGGCGATGGCGAGCGGCGGGAGGGTGAGCGCGAGGACGACCGCCCCGACGAACAGGAGGAGGCTGAATCCGAGCGCTTCGCGGGCCGTGACCGCACCGCGGGGGATCGGCCGATCGGGCTGGTTGATCCGGTCGATCTCCCGGTCGAAGTAATCGTTGATGGTGTTGCCCGCGGCGGTGGCGAGCACGGTCGCGCCGGCCGCCGCCCCGACCGCCCCCCAGGGTCCGAGCCCGCTCGCGACGAACGCGCCGACGAACGTCAGCGCGCCCGCCGCGATGGCGTTGATCGGACGCGTGATCTCGACGAAGCCACGAACCCGCTCGCCGGTCATACGAGGGGTCCCGCCGGTGGCGGAATAAACCACCCGAAACGCGCCGACCGCGGGATTTAACTACGGCTCGCGGATACGGCTGGTGAGGGCGCTTAGCTCAGTTTGGACAGAGTACTTGGCTTCGGACCAAGCTGTCGCGGGTTCAAATCCTGCAGCGCCCATGATTCTGCAACGGTTTCACGAACGAAGTGAGTGAAACGTCGTGACGAGCGAAGCGAAGTCACGGAAAGCGGACGTGAGGAGCGAATCATGGACCGCGAAGGATTTGAATCCCGAGAGACGCAGCCGCGAGCGAAGCGAGCGGACCGTCTCTCTCCGGTTCAAATCCTACAGCGCCCACTCGTTCCGTGGGTCACCTCGGATTCGCCGGATGGCGTAGAGGTAGTCCGTAGATCGTACCGGCAGCCCGACCGTTGATTCGAACTTGTGACGACACGGACCCCCCACGGTCATGCGTTCTACAAGTAACGAAGTCTTGATGATTAATGTACCGTAGCTCAACGATCGTCTCAGCCCGTGGCCCTCGTCTTCTTCCTTCGGTCTCCCGGGCTTCGCTCCGTCGAAGTGCAGCCGGACCACGCTCCGAAAGCCAGACTTTTAGCTACGGTGAGAGTACCACCGACATGCCGGTCAGTGGACAAGATTGGGAGGAAGATGGGATGAAAAGAAACTCTATCGTCGGAAAGATCTCGCGATTCTTGGAAAACGATCATCCGAAAGCGCATAGCATCAGTGACATAATGGTGGAGTTCAAGGAGAAAAACAGCGACTTCCCCGATAGGGAGTACATCGCTGTCAGGGTCGAACTGCTTTTGAACAGTGGGGATATCGAAGCTCGATACCTGGAAGACGAGGACCGTTTCTACTACAGGTCAGCGGAGGACTAACTCAAGCCGTATCCTCTTTCAGGACCATCCGTTGTGCTCTCGGAGGCCACTCGTGTGGAAGTTGACCGGACAACTCCCGGAGCTCCTCTCGGTTTCTATACGGTCGTTTAGATCCCAAGAATAAGTGTAGCGACGAGGACGTTCGCGTCGACGACCCACGTCACCCGTGGAACCACTCCGGCTCGTCCCCAACGTGCTTCCGCACGACTTCCTCGACCCGAACGAACACGCGAAACGTATCCATCTGACCCTTTCCGAAACGGACCTGTCGTGGAGGACGAACGTCTCGGTACCGCCCGCTCGACGGGAAGTGATTCCTGCGATCATTTCGTCGGCGAAAGACTAAACGACCGTCGGGCGAACCGGTGTTCGTGTCGGACGAATCCACGAGTGATGTTCTGCAGGGGGTCCTCTCCCGGTGGCAGCTGTTCGCCATCGGGTTCGGGGCGATCGTCGGGTGGGGTTGGATCATCCAGATGGGCTACTGGATCGACGCGGCCGGCCCGGTGGGGGCGACGCTGGCGTTCGCCGGCGGCGGCCTGCTCGTCGTGTTCGTCAGCCTCGTCTACGCGGAGCTGGTGTCGGCGATGCCGTACACGGGCGGCGAGCACCACTACAGCCTCCGGGCGTTCGGCCCGAAGGTCTCGTTCGCGTGTAGCTGGGGGCTGCTCCTCGGCTACGTGGGGGTCGTCGCCTTCCAGTCGATCGCCCTCGGGGTGGCGGTCTCGTATCTGATCCCGGGCTTTCGGATGTTCGAACTCTGGACGATCCTCGGCCAGCCGGTCTACGGCAGCGTGGTCGCGGTCGGATTGCTCGGCGTCGTCGGCGTCACCGCCCTCAACTACCGGGGCGTCCGCCCGACCGCCCAGCTCCAGCTCGTGCTCGCGGCGGTCGTCGCGCTCGCCGGACTGGTACTCGTCACCGGCTCGCTCACGATCGCGCCGCAGGTCTCGAACCCACCCTTCGCGGGCGTCGGCCTCGCCGGGGCTTCGGTCGTGGCGATCCAGGTACCGGGGCTGTTCGTCGGGTTCGACGTGATCCCACAGGCCGCCGAGGAGGCCGATACCTCGCCGCGCTCGCTCGCGACCGTCCTCCTGCTCACGGTGGTCGCAGTCGGCGTGTTCTACATCGTCAGCATCTGGTCGGCGGGTCAGGTCCTCCCGGCGGCCGTGCTCGGCGAGAGTCCGGTCCCCGCCGCCGCCGCGATGACCGCGGTGTTCGACGACCCGCTGGCCGGGAGGCTCATGACGATAGCGGGTATCGCCGCCCTCCTGACGAGCTGGAGCGCGTTCCTGATCGGCGCGAGTCGAGTGATCTTCGCGATGGCCGAATCGGGGATGCTCCCCAGCTCGCTCGCGACCGTCCACCCCGAGTACAACACCCCCTCGCGCGCGGTGCTCCTCATCGGCGGGGTCACCGCGCTCGCGCCCTGGCTCGGGTCCCAGATGATATCCTCGATCATCAACGCCAACTCGCTCGGGATCGTCTTCGCGTGGATCCTCGTCAGCGCCTCCTTCATCTACCTACGCTACGACGAACCCGAGATGGACCGGCCGTTCGAGCTCCCCGTCGGCTATCTGTTCGGCGGCCTCGCGCTCGTCGGGTCGGTCGCCTTCTTCGCGCTCTACCTCCCGGGCGCACCCTCCGCGCTGGTCTGGCCGAAGGACTGGGCGATCGTGCTGGTCTGGGCCATCTTCGGGGTCGTTCTCTACTCGATCTCGCGCGCCTCGACCGACGCGCCCGTCCGCGAGGAGACCAACTGACCGGCGGCGGACGCGAGCCGCGTCAGCGCTCCTCGACGTGGCGCACCTCGACGGCGATCCCGCGCGTGCTCTCGGTCATCTCGGGGCCGCTCATCTCGGCGCGCCCGACCGCGAACGCCTTCGGCCCCGAGACCACGACCTCGTCGCCGACGCGGATCCCGTCGGTGGCGTCGACGATCCCCGGCGCGAGCACGCTGCCGTGGGGGACGAAGCCGTCGATCTCGACGGTTCTCGTCTCGACCTCGCTCTCGACCCACCGGCGGCCACCGGCGAGCGTGAGCGCGAGCACCCCGTACTGGGGCACCATCGTGGCGAGGTGCTCGTCCTCGCTGACGCGGAGCTTCGGGTAGCGCCCCTCGGTGGTGATCTCCCCGAACAGCGCATCGCCCGCCCCCGCACCGAACTGGTAGTCGGCGAGCGCGCGCACGGTGTTGTGCTCGCGTTCGCGTTTGCCGAACTTCGGCTCGCCGTCGAGCGCGTTCGCGAGGTTCGAGAGCGAATCGGCCGTGGTGGGATGGGCTTCGACGGTGTACTCGAACTCGGTGTCCAGGGAGTCCTCGACCCGCTCGGTGATCGCCCGGTAGTCGTCGGGGACGTGGGCGATGACACGGGGGTACTCGTTGCGTTCGAGGTAGGCTTCGAGGACCGACGTCACGAACTCGACCTCGCCCGCGGTCCACTCCCCTGTCACCACCGAATCGTAGTGCTGGGCGGGGTAGGTGGTTTCGAGCTCTTGCGGGACGACCCCGATGGGCGAGGTCATCGAGACGGTGTGGGCACGGAACCCCGTCGCGTCGTGGAACTGGCCGTGGCTCTGGGATTCGCTGTAGGGTTTCGTCGCCGAGCACGGCACGAGAACGAGGGGGTTCGAGAAGCGATTTCGGTAGCGGGTCGTCACCCGGTCGGCGAAGCGCTGGATCTCGACCCGTCGGAGGCTCTCCTCCGAGGCCGCCAGCAGGTCAGCACGGCGGATCACCGGCGTACGCTCTTCGAGGTAGGCGTACTGCTGGTCGAGACGCCTGAACGCGGCGGTGAGCCACGCCGCGTGGCGCGCCTGACCCTCCAGGTAATCCCGGAGTCGGCCCCGCCGGATCCGCTCGCGAACCACCCCGAGTTCGGCCTGGAGCGCGTTAACGTTGTGTGCGGCACAGTCAGCTTGGTCGAACTCGTCCCTCGGTCCCCGACACGCCGGACAGGCGCACGGGAGTTCGGTGAGGTCTTCGAGGAAGTGCTCGCCCTCGCGGGTGAGGTACTTGCCTTCGGTCCCTTTCACCTCGGCGCGCGCGGTGTCGAGGAGGTCGACACCCGTGTAGGCCAACAATGCGGCGTTCGCGGGCGTCGCCACCCCCGAGAAGTAGAGCGCCGTGTCGGCGGGGGTCGCGTCCTTCACCCCGACGATCCCTTCGACGAAGGCCCGTGCGTGGCCGACGAGACCGGGTGCGTCCGAGAGGACGTAGGCGTCGGTGCCGCGGTCGCTCGCGGTCGTCGTCGAGACCACCGCGGCGCTCGGACCGTCGACGTCGGTCGGGTCCGTATCGAAGGCCGTCTCGACCTCCTCGGGGGTGCCCGCCGGGGCCGCCCGGTGGGGGAGCACCGTCAGCTCGCTCGGGTCGCCCTCGGGGGCGTCGCGTTCCGTGGACCAGAGGCTCCCCGCATCCGCCACGATTTCGTCACAGAGCGCGGGCGTCGTCAGCGACTCGGTGAGCCGGAGTTCGCCGATCCGGGCCGCGCCGTCGCGCTCGTGAACCTCGAAGAACTCCGTCATGGCTCCGTCTCGTCCTCCCCGTCGTATTCGTCCGTCGATCCCAGCCGCTCGACCGCGACGCGGTCCGGAACCCGGTCGAGCGCGCGCGCCGGCCAGCCGTGGTGGGCGAGCACGAACTCGACGTCGGGGTTCGCCTCGGCGAGTTCCCGAACCCCGCGCGCCGCCTGCTCGTAGGCCGCGTCGTCGAGCCGGTCGGGAACCTCGGCGGTGAGCGGGTAGGTCTCCGAGAGCGCCCGCGGGAACGGGCCGAACGGCGGTACCACCCGCCAGGAGTCGTCGAACGCGTCGTTCTCGTCGCCCTCGGTCAGCAGGACCCGTCCCGCGACCGAGAGCCGCGAGAGCCGGTCGTGGTGACGGCGGACCTCGGGCCGGCGCGCGCTCTCGCTCGAGAGGTAGAAGAAGGCGTCCTTCGAGGCGGGGTCCGAGGTTTCGAGCTGGTCGGCGTGGTCGAGCAGCGCGCGGTAGCCGTCGAGCATCGCGGGGTGGCCGCGCGCACGCGTCTCGACGAGTTCGAGGAGGTTCCCGCGGCGGATCGCCTGCTTGATCCGCCGGAGCTCGCCGAAGCTCACGTGGAGGTTGTGTTCGGCGAGACGCGTCTCGCGCTCGTCGTCTTCCATCCCCTCGATCGCCTCGGCGGTGTGCTCGACACAGACTGGACACTCACACGGGAGGTACTCGAGGTCGGCGAGACGCTCGGTGCCACGCACGGTCAGGTAGCGGTCGTCGCGGGCGTAGAGCGCGTAGGCCGCCGAATCGAAGAGGTCACAGCCGAGCGCGACCGCGAGCGCGAACATCATCGGGTGGCCCGCGCCGAAGAGGTGGACGGGGGAGCCCGCGCCGAGCCCCCGCTTCGCGGCCGCGACTACGTCCACCATGTCGTCGTACCGGTAGCTGTTCAGGAGGGGGACCACGGCCCCGACCGGGAACAGGTCGAGACCGGTCGCGGCGGCGTCGCGGCCCGCCGCCTCGCGGAGGTCGGGGTAGGTCGACCCCTGGACGGGGGCGTTGACCAACATCTCGCCGGTGTCGACCGCTTCCACCGATTCGAGCCGCGACTGAGTGGTCGCGAGGTCGGCCTCGGCACGCTCGCGGTCGGCGTCCGGCGGCGTCGGGAGGTCGACTGGCGTGCCGATGTCGGCTCCGATTCGATACTGAAAGTCGAGGATCTCGGCGCTCGTGGTGTCTATCTCGCCGTACTCGGCGAGCTGAAACGAACCCGAATCGGTCATGACCGCCCCGGAGAAATCGAGGAGTTCGTGGAGGCCGACGTCGAGGGCGGCCTCGCGGAGGTCGTCGTTCTTCGAAATGATATAGCCGTTAGTGATACATATCTCCGCGCCGAACTCGGTTTCGAGTCGTTTGGGGGCGACCGTCTGGAGGTTGGGGTTGATGACCGGCATCAGCGCAGGCGTTTCGACAGTCACGCCCGACCGGGGAACTCGAAGCTCGCCGATGCGACCCCCGACGTCGGTGCGTCGGAGTTCGAAGACGTCGTTCATGACCGGGTTCGACCGTCGCGCGGTCTAAGGCTACCGTTCTGATCCCTCGAACCGGTCGTAGTAGAGCAGACAGAGCGCGCTCCGGCCGTCCCGGAGGTCGTCGACGGCGAGCGCCGAGAGCAGGTCGTCGTAGTCGGCGGTCTCGACGCGGATCGACTCGTCCGCATCGAGGTTCCGCTCGCCCGTCGGTCGACAGTCGTGGGCCACGAAGTGGTGATGGACAGAGTTCGCGAGCCCGTTCGACGGCTCGACGGTGGTGAGGGGCTCGACGCGCCCGGCGACGTAGCCCGTCTCCTCCGTCAGTTCGCGCTTCGCCGCGGTTTTCGGGTCCTCGTCGGGCTCGAGGGTCCCCGCCGGCAGGCCACGGTTGGTCCGCCCGACCGCCTGTCGCCACTCCTCGATGACGACGACCTCGTCGTCCGGCGTGAAGGCCAGCACCACGACCGCTTCGGGTTCGCGAACGGTGTCGAACCCCGTCTCGGTGCCGTCCGGCAGCCGAACCGACTCGTGGACCACCTCGAACGCCGAACAGTCGTAGGCCGTCTCGGTGGTCAAAGTCTCCCACGCCTGTGGAACGCCGTTTTCGTCGCTCATACGTCCGCTTCGAGGAAGTCACACAAGAGGTCGTTCACCCGGTCCGGCGCGTCGTTCTGGACCCAGTGGCTCGCTTCCGAGAGGTGCTCGACGCGGAGGTTCGAGACCCAGCGGTCGAGATCACGTGTCAGACCGACCCCGAGCGCGGCGTCGCGATCGCCCCAGATCAGTAGCGTCGGCACGTCCGTTCGCGTGGCCCGCACGGGCGGGTCGAGCCGTCCGAGTCGGCGACGAAGCCGGGTTCGGACGAGCGCGCGGTAGTAGTTGAGCGCCGCTCGAAGCGCGCCCGGCCGGGCTATCGCACGGCGATACCGCTGGATGTCGCCCGCCGAGAACGCCTCGGGGTTCGCCGGCCCGGTTTCGAGGAGCCGCCGGAGCCAGCCGTACTCGCCCCGACCGAGAAAGAGCTCGGGGAGCTTCGGGACCTGGAAGGCCCCGGCGTACCACGACCGTCGGATCTGTCGCGGCGAGCGGAGTTCGCGCGCGAGCGCGTCGAGGTGCGGCGCGTTGCAGACCGCGAGCCGATCGAGGGTTTCGGGATGCCGATGGGCGAGCTCCCAGGCCACCACACCGCCCCAGTCGTGCCCGACCACCGTGGCACGCTCAGGTCCCATTTCGTGGATCAGTTCGACGACGTCCCGGGTGAGGTGGGTCAGGCGATACGGTTCGATGCCGGGCGGTTTCGAGGAGCGGTTGTAGCCCCGCATGTCGGGCGCGAGCACGTGATAGCCCGCGGCCGCGAGGTGGTGGATCTGGTGTCGCCAGGCGTACCAGAACTCCGGAAAGCCGTGGAGGAGGACGACGAGCGGGTCTTCGGGGTCGCCCGCCTCGGCGTAGTGGAGGACGACGTCCGAGAGGTGGGCGTAGCCGTGGGATTCGTCCATAGGGGAACCAGTGACGAGTGGTCGATAAATGATCTGTTGCGATACGAAACGAAGATCAGGACGAGATTCGAAGAACGGCCCACGCGGAGAGGTAGCCGGCAGCGACACCGATGCCGACCGTGAGACCGACGACGGCGAAGGCGACTACGGCGAAGGCGAATCCGATGGCCAACCCCAGGACGGTGAAATACGTCAAGACCACGACGAGCGAGGCGGGATCGAGCGAGGTTCCGGTTCGAAGGGGGAAGACCGCGACCCAGACCGCTCCGACGAGATAGCAGCCGAACGCCGTCAGCAGTGGGACGGCGAGGACACCACCGACGACCTTCAGATCGTCCGTCCGGGACGAGCGACCCCACCGACGCAGGAGGACGACCGCGAAGAAGACCGCGAGAAACGAGGGGACGGTCAGTGTTTCGAGGTGGTAGATCGGTGTCTCGCTGATGACTTTGTAGAACGGAACCAGTGCGGGCGAAGCGGCGTTGTACTCGTCGGTAAGGAGCGGAACGACGACGTATCTGAGAAGTCCGACGAGAGCGGTCACCACGCCACCGAGAATCCCGAGCACTACGCCGCGATCCATCGGAATCGAACGGTTCGGCAACACAGTGGAGTTTCCAACTCCCACGGCCGGCATCTTATTTATGTTCGTTCGTTGCTGAAATCGGCATGAAGGGTGGGCCCGTGAAGAATGTATTGTGGAGCGCTCTTCTCAACATGCACTCCTCATCACCGTCTCGTGTCGAGCGACTCTGCGAAGTGGATGTAGGGCAAGGCGGATTTGAACCGCGGTCGCTCCCGTTCGCTTCGCTCACCTCCCGCTCCCTGGCTCGAATCCTTCCTCCCCATTGCGCGTTTTCGCTCCGCTGCGCTCCGCGAAAATGCTCATGGGTCGGGGCGGATTTGAACCGCCGACTTCCTCCGTGTGAAGGAGGTATCATAACCAGCCTAGATCACCGACCCTTCACACGCCCTTTCCGACCCCGAATCATAAGCGTTGTCTTCAGTAGTCGGGCGCTTCCTCGCCCACCCCGTCGCGCTGGTTCACTACGCGCGCGAGGGTGAACAGGAGGTCCGAGAGTCGGTTGAGGTAGACCAGCGCGTGCTCGTTGACGGGCTCCGCCTCGGCGAGCGCGACCGCGCGGCGTTCGGCCCGCCGGCAGACCGCCCGGGCGTGGTGGAGTCGCGCGCCGTTGTCCCCGCCGCCGGGGAGGATGAACGACCGGAGAGGTTCGAGTTCCTCGTCGTAGGCGTCCATCCAGGTCTCCAACGCCTCGACCCGGTCCCCGTCCATCTGTGGGTCGTCGTCGTCCGGTTCGGGGTTCGCGAAGTCGGCCTGGACCACGTGGAGGTGGTTCTGGACCGCCCGGAGGTGGTCGTCGACGTCCTCGTAGCCCGTCGGGCGAACCCGCCCGACGAGGGCGTTCACCTCGTCTACGGTGCCGTAGCTCTCGATCCGGGGGCTCGTCTTCGGGACGCGGTCCATGGTGCGGAGGTCGGTCCGCCCCTCGTCGCCCCGGCCCGTATAGATCGGCATACCCTACCCACGGCCGACGACGACTTATATGTCGGCCGGCCCCCGCTGGCGAGAGTCGATTTGATTGCTACCGTATACACGATGGTTTTATGATGAGGAACGGTGAAGATTCGGCGGGGAGTGAGGCCGATCCAGTCATGCCAGTCCGTGGTACTCACTTCCCGTCGTTCGTCGTCCGACTCAAAACAGCGTACTCGGTGCCGATACCGTTCGATTACTCGATGGAGACGTCGTCGTCCGTCGATTCGTCCATCGGTTCGTCGAACGGTGATTCGTCGGCGTCGCTCTCGCTGACCCGCCGTCGTCCGGCGAATACGGCATAGACGACCGCGGCCAGCGCCCCGAGGAGGACGGCACGGATGCCGGCCCGCCGACCCGTTCGTTTCGCGCTCGCTACCCGGTGGCTCAGCATGGTCGAGCGCGACGTCTCGACGGTGGCGACGACCTGGCGGCCGTCCTCGGTTTCGGTGGTCTCGAGGTCCGTGATGGTCTCGCCCTTCCGACCGTCGATCTCGAAGTCGGGTGCCAGTTTCTCGACCGCCTTCTCGAAGGCGATCGCTCGCGGCCCCTCCTCCGATTCCGGTTCCTCGGCGACCGGCTCGTCGTTCTCGCTCTCGCCGGTCTCGACGTCGATCGTGACCGGATCGGTCTCGTCCGTCGCTTTCGATGAGTCCGTCATGACACCACAGTTGTCCCCCGCCAACTACTAAAGATTTCGCCGGCACGTGCCGAAGATCACGTATTTTCACCGGTGTTACAGCGGTTCCGAGCGATATAATCGAGTGGTATTATCAACGTATATACGAACCGGCTACGAGGTGCGCGTATGGCGTTCAGTGACGACCTCCTCGACTCGCACGCGGCGCTCTGGGACGCACAGAGGGCCCACCCGTTCGTGGTCGAACTCGCCGAGGGGAGCCTCGACGAGGCCGCCTTCCGGCACTGGGTCGAACAGGACTACCGGTATCTCCTCGATTACGCCCGCACGTTCGCCGTCGCGGGCGTTCGGGCCCGCGACGAGGCGACGATGACGCGGCTGCTCGGGATCGCGCACACGACCCTCGCGACCGAACTCGACCTCCATCGAGCGTTCGCCGCCGACTACGGGCTCACGGCCGCCGACCTCGAAACGGTCGAGAAGACGCCGACCTGCGTCGCGTACACGAACTACCTCCTCCGGGTCGCCCACCAGGGTTCGTTCGCCGAGATCAGCGCGGCGGTCTACCCCTGCGGCCAGGGCTACCTGGACATCGCCGACCACATGGCGACGCTCGCGACCGACGACCACCGCTATACGCCCTTCATCGAGAAGTACACCGGCGACGAGTTCCGCGAGACCGTGGCCTGGCTGCGGTCGTTCGTCGACCGATGTGCCGAGGAGTACCCGGGCGAACGCGACGCGATGCGGGCGACGTTCGAGCGGAGCGCGCGGCTCGAAGCCGCCTTCTGGGAGATGGCCTACACCGAGGAGGCGTGGCCGGTGTGAGTCGGGGCTTTCGAAGCGCACCCCGGAGAACGACGGTTGTGTCGAGGTCCTGAAGCCGCCGGAACCGTCATGCTTCGGTACCCCGAATCCCACCCATGTCGTTCTACGACCGGGTCGCCGACCTCCCGCTGTCGGTCGAGGGCTGTTCGTTCGAGCGCCGCGAGCGCGAGACGTCGAGCGGGTTCGCCCGCGCGACGACGGTGTTCTCGCTCGCCGGCGACGGTCACGTGGGTCGCGGCGAGGACGTGACCTACGAGACCGACGAACACGACGCGCTCGAGGAGGCCAACCCCAACTGGAACCTCGCCGGCGAGTACACACTGGATTCGTTCTCGGACGCGCTCGACGACCGCGACCTGTTCGTCGGTCGCGAGCCCGACCGGGTGGACTTCCAGTACTACCGCCGGTGGGGGCTCGAAAGCGCCGCGCTCGACCTGGCGCTCCGCCAGGCCGAAACGGACCTCGGCAGCGCGCTCGACCGGCGGTATAACCCCGTTCGGTTCGTCGTCAGCACCCGCCTCGGCGAGCCGCCGACCGCCGACCGCGTCGAGCGGTGGCTCGAGATCCAGCCCGACGCGGAGTTCAAACTCGACCCGACACCGGACTGGACCGACGACCTGGTCGAGACCCTCGCGGCCACCGGCGCGGTCCGCATCCTCGACCTGAAGGGTGACTACGAGGGAACGGCGGTCGACAACCCGGTCGACCGCGAGAACTACCGGCGCGTGCTCGATGGTTTCCCCGAGGGCGTGATCGAGGACCCCAGACTCACCGAGGAGACCCGCGAACTCTTCGACGGCGAGGAGGGCAGGGTGAGCTGGGACCATCCCATCACGAGCGTGGAGTCCATCGAATCGCTGCCGTTCGAACCGCAGTGGCTCAACGTCAAACCCTCGCGGTTCGGCACCGTCGAGTCGCTGCTCGACAGCATCGAGTACGCGCTCGAACGCGACATCCAGTGCTACGGTGGCGGCCAGTTCGAACTCGACGTGGGGCGCGAGCACATCCAGACGATGGCGTCGCTGTTCTATCCCGACGGCCCGAACGACGTCGCGCCCAGCGGCTACAACGCGCCGGAACCACAGGCAGGACTGCCCGAGAGCCCGCTCGTCGCGCCCGCCGCACCCGCAGGGCTCGGGTTCGTCGACGAAGGCGAACCCTGAGGGCGGGTTCCGGTTCGAGGATTCGAACCGGGTGCTTATGGAGTGGAGCGAGACAGATCCGACATCGAATGGCGACACCGATCCTGAAGTGGGCCGGCGGGAAGCGCCAGATCCTCGATGCGATCTACGACCGGTTCCCGCGGAGCTACGACCGCTACCACGAGCCGTTCCTCGGCGGCGGCGCGCTCTTTTTCGACCTCGCGCCCGAGGACGGGACGGTCAACGACACCAACCCCCGCCTCGTCAACTTCTATCGGCAGGTCCGGGATAGTCCGAACAGGCTCGTCGCACACCTCGAATCGTTCGCGGACCCGGAGGCCGACCCCACCTCGGACGAACCGTTCGCCGACGTCGACCGCAAGGGAAAGCCGATCGAGAACTACTACTACCAGAAACGCGCGCAGTTCAACCGCCGGCCGGCCGGCGAGGCGTTCGACCCGGTCGAGGAGGCCGCCCTGCTGTGTTATCTCAACCGGACCGGCTACAACGGGCTCTATCGGGAGAACCGTAGCGGGAGATTCAACGTCCCCATCGGCCGGTACGCCGACCCCGACTGGGTGCGAGACGACGCGATCCGGGCGGCGAGCCGTGTGCTCGCCGACGTCGAGGTTCGAAACGAGGACTTCGAGTACGTGCTCGACGCGGCCGAACCGGGCGATCTGGTCTACTTCGACCCGCCGTACGAACCGATGAGCCCGACCGCGTCGTTCACCGAGTACAGCGCGAGCGGGTTCGGACGGGACGACCAGGACCGGCTCCTCGACGCCGCGGCGGCGCTCGACGACGCGGGGGTGGACGTCATCCTGAGCAACAGCGGCGTGCTGGCCGAGCGGTACGAACGACGGGGGTTCGACGTGGCGCTCGTGGGTGCGGCGCGGGCGATCAACAGCGACGCCGACAATCGAGACGAAGTCGACGAGCTGGTCGCGACGAACGTGCCCTCCGAGAAGCGAACCGAGCGGTGACGGCGGACGGGGACTTGGCGGGAGAGGACGACACAGCGTCGACGGAGGTTTATATCCCACCGAGGTTCGATCACACCAACAGTGACCCCCGTCGCGCAGTTCGCGGTCCCGCTCTCGAACCCCGTCGCGCACATCGTGCTCGCGGGCGCGCTCGGGCTCTTCCTCGGGCTCGAACGCGAGTGGTCGGACAAACCCGCCGGCATCCGGACATTCTCGCTGATCAGCCTCCTCGGGGCGGTCTTCACCATCCTCGATTACCCCGAACTCCTCGCGGTCGGCGGCCTGCTCGTCGTCGTTTTGGGGACCGTACTCGCCATCAGAGGCCTCCGCGACGTGGATTTCGGGCTCTCGCTCACCACCTCGGTCTCGATGCTGGTGGCCTACGGCGTCGGCGCGCTGGTCGCCGCGGGCTACGTCATCGAGGGCGTGACGGTCGCGGTGGTCTCCTCGCTCCTGCTCGTGCTCAAACGCGAACTCCACAGCTTCGCCGGCGGGCTCTCGCGGGCGGAGCTCCGCTCGACCACCGAGTTCGCGGTCCTCGCGTTCGTGGTCTATCCGCTGCTCCCCGGTGGCGACGTCACCCTCGGCTCGGGCCGCCTCGCGGTCGAGATCGAACCCCGGGTGGTCTGGCTGATGGTGGTCGCGGTCGCCGCCATCGGCATCGTGAACTACGCCATCGTGAAGAATTACGGGGGACGGGGCATCGCCGTCACGGGTTTCTTTGGTGGTCTCGCCTCCTCGACAGCCGTCGTGGGATCGATGCTCGACGCGGTCCGCCAGCGCCCCTCGGCGGCCTCCTACGCCGTCGCCGCCGTGTTGCTGGCCGACGCCGCGATGGCGCTCCGAAACCTCGCCATCGTGCTCGCGTTCACCTTTCCGACGGTCCTCGTCGGCGCGTTGATCCCCCTGGTCGTCATCGTGATCGGGAGCATCGTGGTCGCCGCGCTCACCGCCGACTGGAACGAAGCCGTCGAGATGGACCTCGACAGCCCGTTCTCCCTCCGGAACGCGCTCGCCTTCGGCGTGATGTTCGCGGTGGTGGTGGTCGCGGGCGGGGTCGCCCAGGCCGAGTTCGGCCGGATCGGTTTCTACGTGACCGCGGTCCTCTCGGGTGTGGTTTCGAGCGCCGGCGCGACCGCTTCGACCGTGTCGCTCTATCGCACCGGCAGCCTCGGCTACGAGACCGCGGTGGTCGCCGTCCTGCTCGCGACGGCGTCGAGCGTGCTCGTCAAGGTCGCTCTCACGATCGCCAGCCCGAACCGACAGTTCGCCACCCGGGTCGCGGTCTGGAGCGGTGTGTTGCTCGCGGCCGCACTCGTCGCGGCGGTCCTCGTGACGTTATAACCCGTTCGACGGGGAGCGGGCCGGCGCGCCCGGGGGATCCCGGGGACGGAGCGCTGTGCCGTCGTCGGACTCGTCGACCTGCGGGAACCCTCGGAAGTAGCCGTCCTCCGTGGCGGCGACGAACGCCGCCCCACGACCCTGGCCGCCGACGTGGCGGTAGGCCTCTTCGAGCCCCCGTCGGCCGGCGAGCGGCAACAGCGAGACCGTCGTCCCGCGGGGTTCGACGTGGACGAGCAGCGCGGCGGGCGGGAACGAACACGCCGCCGGCGCGATGACCTGGCGAACCCCTCCCACCCGGTCGACTGCCGGCCAGTGGACGTGTCCCGAGAGCACGAGACCGACGCCGTGGCCGGCCAGGAGGTCCACGAGCGCGTCGGCGTTTCGGAGCCGGTAGTGTGGACTGGGTTCGAGCGCGTCGACGCGTTCGGCCACCCGCCCTACGGGGTGATGACAGACCACGACCGGCGTCTCGCACCCGTCGAGCACCGAGTCGAGCCACGCCAGCTGGTCCGCCGAGACCGCCCCCTCGTGGCTCTCGAACAGCGACCCGTCGGAGGCCGTGTCGATCCCAACGAGATCGACCCCGCCGACGCCGATGACGTACGGTAGCGTGCCCACCCCGTACCGCTTCGCGAACCGTTCGACCGACGGCGTCTCGTGGTCGTCCATCGCCTTCGGGACGTCGTGGTTGCCCGGAACCGCGACGAGCGGGGCGTCGAGGTCGCCGAGGATCGAGTCCACCCGGTCGAACTCCGCGGGCGCGCCGTCCCTCGTGAGGTCGCCGGTCGAGACGACGGCGTCGACGCCGAGTCGGTTGGCGCTCGCGACCGCGCCCCGAAGGCGGGCCTCGGTCCGGTGGAAGACCTTCCAGGTCCCCTCGGCCTCGGGGGTGACGTGCGGGTCGGCGACGACGGCGAACGTGGTCGACCGGCCGGCCGGGCGGGCGAACCGGGCGAGCACCAACCCCTCGCCACGTACTGCGTCGTTCATCGGGTGCGTGAGCGGTCGTGACGTTTGGACGTGGCTGTGTGGCTCACAGCGTCGCACCGACGCCGTCATCGTTGAACAACACGCCACACTCCCCACAGCGGCGCTGGTAGCCCGTCATCCAACTCAGCTGGACGTTCTCGCTCGTCTTGCAGATCGGGCAGGATCTCATGGTGAGTTCTTCGTGCGCACGTAGAGCGTGACTCCCGACCGTCCTTGCTGTGGCGTCCGTACACTCACCATGTCACAGTAGCACACGCTACCGAAACCACTACCCCACGTCGAACCCAACGGCGCGCCATGCAGGCAGTCCAGTTCACGGACCACGGCGACCGCGACGTCATCGAGTACGGCGAGTTCCCGGACCCCGAACCCGAACCCGACGAAGCGGTCATCGAGGTGAAGGCGGGGGCGCTGAACCACCTCGACGTCTTCACGCGCCGGGGGCTGCCGGGCGTCGACCTCGAGATGCCACACATCCCGGGAAGCGACGCGGCCGGCGTGGTACGGGAGGTCGGGGAGAGCGTCAGTCGCGTCGACCCCGGCGATAGGGTGGCAGTGACGGCGGGGGTCTCCTGTGGGGAGTGCGAGTTCTGTCGCCACGGCGAGCACTCGCTGTGTGAGTCCTACCACATCATCGGCGAGCACGTCCGCGGGGTGCACGCCGAGTACGCCGCCGTCCCCGCCGCGAACCTCGTCCCGATACCGGACCACGTCGACTGGGAGACCGCCGCGGCCTCCCCGCTCGTCTTCCAGACCGCGTGGCGAATGCTGATGACCCGCGCCGACATCGAGGCCGGCGAGTCGGTGCTCGTGCTCGGGGCGTCGGGCGGGGTCGGCCAGGCCGCCGTCCAGATCGCCGACTACGCGGGCGCGGAGGTCTACGCCACCGCGAGCACCGACGAGAAGCTCGACTACGCCGAGGAGTGCGGGGCCGACCACGTCATCAACTACGCCGAGAACGACTTCGCGAGCGAGATGCGCGAGATGACCGGGGGCCGCGGCGTCGACGTGGTGGTCGATTACGTCGGCCCCGAGACCTGGGACGACTCTACGAAGTGTCTCGCGAAGGGCGGACGGCTCGTGACCTGCGGGGCGACCACCGGCCCCATCGCCGAGACCAACATCAACCGGGTGTTCTGGAAACAGATCGACATCCTGGGCTCGACGATGGCCACCCTGGGCGAGGTCGACGACGTGCTCTCGCTGGTCTGGGACGGGACGTTCGAACCCCGGATCCGGGAGACCCTCCCGATGAGCGAGGCCGCGCGTGCCCACGAACTCCTCGAGGAGCGCGAGGGGTTCGGCAAGGTAGTCGTCGTCCCCGACAGCGAGCGATAGCACACTGTTCGTATCGGTTCGACGCGCACAGGCGGGCGGCATCGAGAACGGTACGACATTATCCTGGGCGAACGGTTCTGGATTCTATGGTGCCGTTCATTTTGATGGAAAATCCGGCTTCGATCTGTTTGATATTAGAACTAATACTTTGATTAGAAATATGATCACGAAAGACATTTAGCACGGACTTTCAAATAGCCGATGGATCATGACAGATTCGGACTATTCGCGGCGAACGTATCTGAGGCGTGCAGCTGCGGCGAGCGCCATCGGAATGGCTGGGCTTGCCGGCTGTACGAGCGGGGGCGATGGAAACAACGGCAACGGAAGCGGCGGCGGAAACGGGAGCGGCGGCGGCAGTGGGAACGGCAGTAGCGGGAGCGGCGGGGGTGGGTCGGGCGCGGCGCTGGAGGTGCTTCACGGGTGGACCGGTGGCGACGGGGCCGACGCGGTCGACAAGCTCACGACGATGTTCGAGAACCAACACCCGCAGGTCTCCGCGAACTTCAGGGCCATCGGTGGTGGGGGGAACGTCAACCTCAACTCGCGCGTGGCACAGCGGCTCGCGAACAGCGACCCGCCGAGTTCGTTTGCGGGCTGGCCGGGAGCGAACCTCGTACAGTACGACGGTGTCCTGATGGATATCGGGTCGGTATGGAACCAGGCCAACCTCGCCGACACCATCGTCGGCCCCGCGGCGGAGGCCTCGAAGTTCAACGGGAAGTACGTCACGGTCCCCATCGGCTCCCATCGACTCAACAACCTCTATTTCAACAACCAAGTGGTCGAGGAAGCCGACGTCGATCCCTCCTCGATAAGCGACATGGATGGCTTCGTCAGCGCACTGAAGAAGGTTCAACAGAACACCGACAAGGTCCCACTCTCGAAAGGCATGAAGTCGCCGTTCTTGGGTATCCAGTTCTGGGTCGAGGTCTTCCTCTCCGAGTTCGGAAAACAAGCGTACACGAAGTACACCCAGGGCAACGGCGACAGGTCGAAGGTCAAACAGAGCCTGCAGGCCACGAAGCCCATACTCGAAAACTACATCAATCAGGACGCCTCCACCATCGGCTACACGGAGGCCGCCCAGAAGCTCATCAACGGGGAGGCGGCGTTCATGCACAACGGCAACTGGGTGGCGGGGATGTTTCGGGCCGCGGAGGGCTTCGATTTCAACGACGCATGGGGATGGCAGGCGTTCCCCGGAACGGAGCAGATGTACGTCTTCCACCTCGATTCGTTCATCGCGCCCTCGAACAACCCCTCGCCGGATGCGACGAAGACCTGGGAGAAGTTCGTCGGCTCGAAACCGGCCCAGGTCCAGTACAACAAACGGAAGGGCTCGGTTCCGGTCCGAACGGACGTCGACGGGAGCAAGCTCGGGGAGTATCTCGAGATCACGTACAACGACCTCGTCGACGCACAGGACATGCCGCGCACGCTGGCACACGGCCTCGCGGTGCCGCCGGAGACGCTCGGTAACGTGAAGTCCGCGTTCGGGAACAACTTCATGGGCCCCTACCAGGTCGACGCCGCCGCTGACGCACTCATGCAAGCCGTTCAGGGGCAGTCGTAACGACACATGACTGCTGGTGAAAACACCACACGTGGGGACCGCTAACGATGCGGATTCCGGGCCTGAGCGGTTCTCGCTCGGACGACGACGATGCCGTACGGACCGACGGCGGAGTGCGAACCAATCGTGTCTCGCGACTGCGGTCGATCTCGGAGAGCGACTTCGTTCGCTCGATGCCCTACTGGTTCGTTCCGTTCGTCATCATGGGGTTTTTCGTCTACGGCGGTATCGGCTGGAACCTCCTCGTCTCGCTGACCGACTACACCGGGTTCGGCTCCGCCGACTACGGGGACCTCGACTTCGAGATGTACGTGCAGGCTCTCAGCAGCCCCGACGTCATCGCCGCCTCCCGAAACACGTTCGTTCTCCTCGTCGTCTTCACCGCCGTTTGTCTCGTGCTCGGGTTGGCGCTCGCGATCGTTCTCGACCGCCAGATTCGGTTCAAAGAGCAGATACAGACGATCTATCTCCTGCCGATGGCGTTGTCGTTCGTCGTAACGGCGCAGTTCTGGCTCTGGATGTACAACTACAACAGCGGTGTCATCAACATCATCCTCGATGCGGTCGGGATCGGACGAATACAGTTCATCGGCGATCCCCGGTTCGTTCTCGGTGCCGTCATCTTCGCGCTGATCTGGCAGTTCAGCGGCTACACCATGATCGTCTATCTCTCGGGGCTCCAGTCGATCCCGCAGGACCAGTTCGAGGCCGCGGCGACCGACGGCGCGAGCACGGTCAAGATCTACTGGCGAGTCATCATCCCGCAGCTGAAGTCCGCCTCGGTCAGCGCGGCCGTCGTGTTGATGATCTTCGCGCTGAAGGCGTTCACGTTCCTCTACTCGATGTTCGGGACGTACCGACCGCCGAACGGCTCCGACATCCTCGCGACGTTGATGGTGCGCCAGGCGTTCAAATTCCAGGAGTGGTCCTATGCGGCGGCCGTCGCGACGTTGCTCCTGTTGATGGCGCTCGTCGTCATCGGTCCGTACCTCTACTACCAGTACCAGCGGGGGAGCCTCTGAGATGAGTCGTGGAACGACAGACCGAACGCTGTTCGACAGGCTTCCCGGCTTCGACCTGTCGCGAGCACTCCTCTATCTCCTGATCCTGTTCTTCGTGGCGTTCTTCCTCGTGCCGCTTGAGACGGGGCTGATGACCGCGTTCAAGACGACGCAGGGGGTCACGAACACGCTCCCGTTCTTCCCGCCGCTCGGGGAGGCGTTCACGTTCCAGAAGTGGGTGGACGCCTTCGACATGCTCGGTCGGGGACTCGTCAATAGTATGGTGCTGACGGTCCCAGCGACCCTGCTCTGTCTCCTCTTCGGGAGCACTGCGGCCTACGGCCTCACCCTCATCAACTGGCGGGGACAGATCTTCGTTCTCGTCCTGTTCCTGATCGGGATCTTCATCCCCTACCAGGCGGTGTTGGTGCCGCTCTCGCGGTTCTGGTCGATGGTGCCGCTCGAAGAGTGGCTCTCGCCACTCTACGTGTTGTCGTTCGTCCAACCCGAACACGCCCAGCTCGTCGAACTCATCATCACCGACGCCGCGTACGGCATCCCGATCTGTACGCTGCTGTTCCGGGGGTACTACCTGAGCCTTCCGGGCGACCTCATCGAAGCGGCGAAGCTAGATGGAGCGAGCGTCACCAGCATCTATCGCCGCATCGTGCTCCCGCTGTCGACGCCCATGATCGGCGTGGTCTTCATCTATCAGTTCACCCAGATCTGGAACGAGTTCCTGTTCACGCTGACCATCGTGGGGAGCGCGGACAGCCCCGCTGCGCCGGTGACGCTCATCCTGTCCGGACTGGGTTCGTCGCTTTCGGGCGTCGACTTCGGGATGCGGATGGCCGGGGCCTTCATCGCCGCGCTTCCGACCCTCGTCATCTACGTCCTGTTCGCCGAACAGTTCGCCGAGGGTCTGGAGACCGGTGGATGAGAGGATCGCCCATCATTAGTCCGAGACCACGAGAACGGAACGTACAGCGAAGAAACAACGAGAACGAGATCAACAAATGGCAAACCTGCAACTAAACGACGTAACGAAAACGTTCACCGAGGACGACGGCAACGAGATCGTCGCGGTCGACGACCTCTCGCTTACGATCGAGGACGGCGAGTTCCTCGTACTCGTTGGCCCATCGGGATGTGGAAAGTCGACGACGCTCCGGATGGTCGCGGGGCTCGAAACCGTCACCGACGGGACCATCAGCCTCGAAGATCGGGTCATCGACGACCGTCAGCCGGCGGACCGCGACATCGCGATGGTGTTCCAGTCCTACGCGCTCTACCCCCACATGACGGTTCGTCAGAACATGAGCTTCGGACTGGAAGAGAGCACGACGATGCCCGACGACGAGATCCGAGACCACGTCGAGTCCACCGCCGAGATGATGGGTATCGAACAGCTCCTCGATCGGACCCCCGGGGAGCTCTCGGGCGGGCAACAGCAACGCGTCGCGCTCGGGCGGGCGATCGTCCGGAACCCGTCGGTCTTCTTGATGGACGAACCGCTCTCGAACCTCGACGCGAAGCTCCGTTCACAGATGCGGACCGAGCTCCAGCGCATCCAGGAAGACCTGGGGGTCACGACGATGTACGTCACCCACGACCAGACCGAGGCGATGACGATGGGCGACCGGATCGCGATCCTGAACGGCGGGAAACTCCAGCAGGTCGCCACCCCGCTCGAAGCCTACCACGAACCCGCGAATCGGTTCGTGGCGAGCTTCATCGGCGAGCCCTCGATGAACTTCTTCGAGACCGAGCTCCAGGGCGACCGGCTCGTCCACGACCACTTCGAGTACCCGCTCTCGGAGAACGTTCGGAGCAACCTCGGCGATACCACTCACGTCACGCTGGGGATCCGACCCGAGGACATCGAACTCGTGAACACGGCTGAGGACGACCACGACTTCCGAACGGTCGTTGACGTGGTCGAGCCCGTCGGGAGCGGAAACAACATCTATCTCGCGTTCGAGGGGACCGAGAGCGATAGCGGCGAACTCGAAACCGATGATTCCCGGACCTTCGTGGCCACCATCGGCGGACTTCGCCAGGTCGAGGCGGGCCAGCCCGCGATCGCGCGGATCCCCGAGGAAGCGGTTCACCTCTTCGATTCCGAGACCGGGCGGGCGCTCCGGAATCGGAGCCTCGACGACGCCGAACTCGTCGAACCCCAGGTGTAGCGACCGCGACCCTATATCTCCCGGAGGTCGTCGTAGACCGCCCGGAGGCGCGCGCCGTCGCGCTCCCAGTTGTACTCGTGCTCGGTGGCCCGCCGCCCGTTCGCCCCGAGTTCGCGCGCGAGGTCGGCATCCGCGAGGTCGGCCAGCGCCTCCCCCATCGCCGGGCCGTCGCCGGCGGGGGCGACCAGTCCGCTCTCGGTTCGGGTGACGACCCGCGCGAGCGGCGCGACGTCGCTCACGAGTACTGGGACGCCCATCGCCATCGCCTGGAAGAGCTTGTGGGGCACCGTGGTCTCGGTGTGTGGCGTCGAGGCGTGGGGTACGACACAGACGTCGCTCGCGGCGACGTAGCCCGGGACGTCGGCGAACGGAACCCAACCGGTGAAACGAACCCGGTCGCGAACGCCGAGCGAGGCGGCGAGCGATTTCAGCCGCGCGACGTAGCGTGCGTTGCCCGTCCCCACGAGCAGGAGTTCGGCCTCGGGCGTGGTTTCGGCCAGCCGCGCGAACCCCTCGATCAGGCTGTCGAGCCCGCGGTGTTCGGTGAAGTTCCCGATGTAGGAGACCACGAACGACTCGTCCGGGTCGAACGGCAGGTCCGGTGCGGTCGCGGTCTCGGGGTCGAAGGCGGTGCGGTCGACGGTGTTCGAGACCACGTCGACCCGTTCGGGGTCCCCGCCGCAGTCCCGGAGGTAGTGGGCACGGGCCTCCTCACAGACGGTGAGAACCCGGTCGGCGTTCCCGACGGCGTGGCGCTCGGCGCGTTTCAGCCGCCACGGCGAGAGGAACACGCGCTGGAACAGTGCCTCGAGGTCGCGGGCGATCTCGCGCCAGCCGCGCATCCGCTGGATCTGACGGGCGGCCTCGGGGTAGTTCTCGTGGAGGTCCGCGACCACCGGGACGTCGAGGCGCTCGCCGCAGACGAGGCCGGTCCGAACCAGCGGCAGGTCGTGGACGTGGATGGCGTCGATCGGGCGGGCGGCGTCGAGGGTCAGCACCGCCCGCTTCCACGCCGGGTGGACCTGCGTCGAGACGTAGCGTACGCCGTCGAACAACCCCGAGATACCGTCGAACATCCCGTTCGCGGGGAGCCGTTCGACGTCGATACCGTCGACGCGGTCGAAGGTCGGCTGGCTCGCGTCGCCACGACACAGCAGGGTGATCGAGTGGCCGGCACGGGTCAGCGCGGCGGCTTCCTTCTCGACGCGGATGTCCGGCGGAAACCGTTCCGGGAGGAGCATACAGATGTGCACGACTACCTCGATGGTCGCGGCAGGGCGGGTTGTCGGCTCGTCACAGCGGGCGTTCTCGACCACCCATCATGCGTTTTGTGATCCGCATCGCCCATGGCGTCACTTATCCGGGCCGATGGAGTGGGTCGGATATGACGCTCGTCTCCGCGATCCTCCCCACGTACAACCGTGCGAGCTACCTCGACGGCGCGATCGAGACGGTACTGGCTCAGACCCACGAGGACTGCGAGGTCGTGGTCGTCGACGACGGCTCGACCGACGGGACGAGAGAGCGGCTCGCGGCCTACGCCGACGACGACCGGGTGCGCGTCCGCCACAACGAGGAAAACCGAGGGATCTCCGCGAGCATGAACCGCGCCGCCGAGGTCGCCGACGGCGAGTTCGTCTGCGTCCTCAACGACGACGACCGCTGGCACGAGACGAAGGTCGAAAAGCAACTGGCGCGATTCGAACGCGCGAGCGAGCGCTGTGGGGTCGTCTACACCGGCGGTGTGGTCCGACAGGGCGATTCCGTGGTCAAGGTCTACGACCCCGAGCGCCGCGGGGACATCTACCCCGACGTGATCGCGCGCTTCGGCCTCCACCCGCATTCGAGCCACATGCTTCGCGCCGAGTGTTTCGACCTCGGCGGATTCGACCCCGACTTCCCCCGTGGGGTGGACTGGGACCACTGCATCCGACTCGCGAGGGAGTACGAGTTCGAGTACGTCGACGAACGCCTCGTCGAACGGATCTTCCACACCGACAACATCTCCCAGCAGCCGACCCACGGCGTCGAGGTCAACCGACTGATCTGGGAGAAGTACCGCGAGGAGATCGCCCGGTATCCCGACGTCGAGCGCCGGCTCCGCGAGAAACAGTGCCGGGCGCGTGCCCGCGTCGCGCTCTCGCGCGGCGAGCGCCGCCGCGCCATCGGGTTCGCCCGCCGGGCGCTCGGCTACGAGTACTCCGCCGAGAGCGCCTTCATCGTCGTCTTCGCGGTCCTCGGCCAGCGCGCGCTCGGGACCGCGCGGAAGGCACGCGATTTCGCGATGAACTGGCGGGCGTCCGCGGACGAGTAAGCAGCGTATAGAGCGTCGATCACTCCACGACGAGTTCGCCGCCACAGTCGGGGCAGACGAGAGCGGTGCCCGTATCCGGGATCCGCATCTCGCCACGACCACAATCGGGACACGCTATCTCCCCCACACCGGGGATCCGCGCGATCCGAACGTCGTCGGTTCCGCGTGGCGCACCGAACGCGAGTGCCCTTACTCGTTCGCTCGAATCGTTCTCACCCCGCTGGAACTCGCCGGGTTCGAACCGGACCGCCTCGCCCGTCCCCACAGTTGTCTTTCGGCTCGTTCCGTCCCCGGACCCCCGAACCTCGAACGTCGCCGTGCCGTCGAGCACCACGAAGACCTCCTCTTGGTCCATGTGGGCGTGAACCGACTCGGCGAATCGCTCGCCGGGTTCGAGAGCGTAGTGGTTGATCGCGACGTCGGTCGTTCCGAGTACGTTCCCGATCCGCCGCCGGTCGACACCGGTTTCGGTGGGCGAGGACTCGACGTTCCGGATCGACGTTTGCTCCATGACCCGGGCTTTCGATGGACGGGTAAAAGGGTTCGTTGCGGCACGATAGCCCCGAGATCTCATCCGATAAGCGAGTAGACCCGCTGTATCGCGTCCATCCCCGGTCGGCCGAACAGCGAGGCACCCAGCGGAACCGCGGTCCGGACCGAGGGCGCGTGATAGCACGCCAGCGCGAACGCCTTGATCGTCTCCTTCGACCACTCCGTCTCGCGGAGCTCCATCCGCCCCTCCAGTCGGTAGGTGTTGGCGAGCGCGTTCGCGCGGACGGAGGGGGGTGCGGCGCGGTAGAGGTCGTCGTACTCTCGAACGATCTCCTTTCGACCCCGGACGAGGCCGTCGGACTTCCCCCTGGAGCCCTCGACGACACCTCGCCGCACCAGCGAGTCGTCCACGAACTCGAAGTCGTACTCGCGCGCGAGGTCGATCATGAACCCGAGGTCGTCGCCGCCCGGTCGGTCGGGGAACGGGAGCACGCCGTCGAGCGCTTCCGTGGAGACGAGCATCGTCGTGGTGAGACACGGCGAGACGTCGAATTCGAGCGCGCGGTGGAGCACGTCGCCGCGCACGGCGGGGTCGGGGAGAATCGTGGTACCCGTCTCGTAGGTCATCCCGCAGTAGGCCACGCCCGCGCCCGTCCGTTCGAGGAGCGCGACCTGGCGAGCGAGTTTCCCCGGCAATAGCCGGTCGTCGTCGTCGAGGAACTGGACGTAGGTCCCCGAGGCGCGGTCCGCGCCGACGCTCCGGGCGGGGTTCGAGCCGAGGTTGGTTTCGAGTTCGACGTAGGTCACGTCGTGGGCCTCGGCGACCGAGGCGGCGTGGCCCTCGCCGGAGTCGTCGACCACGATGGTCTCGGTGGGGTGGTCCTGGTCGGCGACGCTCTCGATGGCTCCCGGGAGCCGGTCGTTCCGGAAGTAGGTGGGAATCACGACCGAAACCAGTCGGTCCGCGGCGGTCATACCGGAAGGAGCGAAGGAGTAGGTAAATGTGTGCCGGGAGAGCACCACGGCCATGCCCCGCGACGCCACCCTCCGGAAGTGGGTGTCCCAGCCCCCGACCAGCCCGATCATGCAGTCCCTCCGCGACGAGGAACGCCGGCGCGCGCTCGCCCGCCTCGACGGGGGGCGGGTGCTCGACCTCGCGAGCGAGGCACGCGTCACCGGCGGGATCGAGGCCGACTCGGTCGCGCGCGTCGACTTCTCGCCCGCCGCGAGCGAGTACGCGAGGGAGGTCGTCGACGACGACGTCGAGTTCCACACGGCGGACCCCGGGAACCCCGAGCTGCCGTTCGAGAACGACGCCTTCGACGCCGCGGTCTCCATTGGCCCGTACGACTGGCGGTTCCTCGACGTCGACGACCTCACCGCCGAGGTCCACCGCGTGCTCCGTCCGGATGGGAAGTTCGTCTTCTCGGTGCCGACGCCGCGCTCGCCCTACGCCGTCAACGGCTGGACCGAGAACCGCTACTACGACCCCGCAGACGCGCATTCATTGGTCGCACCCGACTGGCGGCTGCAGAGCGTGGAGTCGTTGTTCCAGTACCCCTACTACGTCCACATGGGGCTCAATCGGCTCCCCGAGCGGTATCAGGAACCCTTCGTCGAGTTCGCGGGTCGGGCGAGCGACGAACTCACCCGGCTGGATCGCCAGGACCTCGCCTCGTACCTCGTGCTCACCGCCGAACCGCTCGCCTATCGAGAGTATCTCGACGAAGGGCTCGAAAGCCTGTTCCGACCCGCGACGGAGAACGGCTTCTGGGACCCCGACGAGGGGAAGTTCACCCGGGGGCTGGAGTACGACCTCGTTGGCGAGGGCGTTCGACCAGGGGACTTCGCCTGGTCGCGCGACGACGGCGTGCTCTGGCGCTACGCGCCGTTCGCGTTGATGGGCGCGCTCCAGTGGCGAACCTCGGCCGTCGGCGACGAGCGCTACGACGAGCGGATCCGGCGGGCGCTCGCGTACTTCGAGGGGAGGATCGACCTCGCGCTCGACGAGATGCCGAGCTACGGCATCGGCCCCCTGACCTGCGCGTTCGCGCTCGCCGACGACGTTTTCGACGGGGACCGGCTCGCGGTCGCGCACGAGCTCTTCGAGCACGCCCACGAACGGTTCGACTTCTCGCACGCGGAAGACGCGCTGCTGGCCTACGGCTGGTCGTACCTCGCCGAGCGCGCCGACGATTCGACCGTGCACGAGGCGCTCTCGGAAGCGGTGTGGGAACTGAACGACCGGCTCACCGGCCACGGCGTGTTCGTCTTCGAGAACCACACCACCCGCCGCCACCAGAACCAGATGTACGCCTGCTGGGGGCTCGCCCGCGCGGCCGGCGTCGCCGGTCAGACGGGCTACGTCGAGAACGTCGGACGGGTACTCGATCGAACCGTCGAAAAGCGGATGCGCCCCGACGGCGCGTTCATCTGGGAGGACGTGCCGGCCACCCAGCGCGCCCGTCGGGCGGCGACCAAACGCCTCGGTTTCCGGCCGCCCCACTGGGACTTCCTCTATTCCTGTCACCAGACGTTCTTCGTCAACGCGGTCGCGGAGTACGCCGCGGCGGGCGGCGAGCGCGACTTCGACCCCGCGGTCGCCCGCGCGATGGCGTGGGTCTACGGCGACAGTAGCCGGGGTGACCTCGTGGAGACGAGCGGCATCGGGGTCCCCCTCCGGTTCCTGACGACCGACGACCGGCTCGACGTCCCCGACCAGACCTACAAGGGCTCCTACGAGGTCGGTTCGTACGTGATGGCGCTCACGAACCTGCTCGCGGGGCCGCTCTCGGGTCGCGCCCGAACCCACTCGTAACCCCGCCGGAGCCGCACCGCATCGGTCGCCGGGTCGTAGGCGGTCCCGGCCGCGTGCCGGCCGTTCGCCCCGAGTTCGGCCCGGGTTTCGGTGTCGGCCAGTGCGACGAGCGCGTCGGCGAGCGGTCGCGTTCCATCGTCGACGACGCGTCCGGCCTCGGTCTCGGCGAGCACACGTCGGATGGGGGCCGTGTCGGGGGCGACCACCGGCACGCCGACCGCCATCGCCTCGTAGAGTGCCGCCGGGACCACGGTTTCGGGGTCGATGGGTTCCGACGGGAACACGCACGCGTCGCTCGCGGCGACGTAGTCGGTCGGATCCCCCTCCGTACGGAATCGGATCCGACCCCCGGCGAGGCGTCGCCGTGCGAGGGTTTCGAGGTCGTCGAGCGTCGCTCGTCCGGGGTCGCCGACGACCACCACGCGGAGCGAGACCGCCTCGTCCGCGGCGCGCGCCACGGCCTCGACGAGGGGTTCGAGGCTATCGCCCGACGAGTCGTCCGCGAGCGCGGTGACGACGAACGCGTCCCCCTCGAACCCCAGCTCCTCCCGGACCTCGGAGACGGTCGCGGGGTCGACCACGCTCGGCGCGACGGTGTCCCGGACCACCGACAGCCGCCGGGGGTCGACGTCCCGCTCGCGGACGTAGGCCGCGCGCGCCTCCTCGCAGGTCGTGACGAGCCACTCGGCGTCGGTAAGCCGCTTTACGAGCCGGCCACGTCGCCACCGCGGCTGGAAGACACGACGCGCGATCCCGCGGAGTCGCCCGCCGCGGGACGGGTCGCTGGCCACCGCGGCCGTCGGGCCGGGGAGGTCACAGACGGCGGGAACGTCGAACCGCTCGCCGAGCGCCAGCCCGGTCTTCACGAGCGAGAGGTCGAAGACACAGACGACGTCGACGTCCTCCTCGTCGTCCACCGCGCTCGCGGCGCGGAGCCACGCGGGGTGGACGAACCGAAGCGCGTAGCGCACGCCGTCGAGAACCCCACGGGGGCCGGCGTAGAGCGAGTCGTCGGCGACCCGTTCGATGTCGATCCCCCTGTGGAGTTCGTGGTCCGGTTCGTCCACGCCGCGGGCACAGACCGTCACGGCGTGGCCCGCCCGATGGAGCGCCTCGGCGTGGCGTCGGACCCGGCCGTTCGGCGGATAGCGACCCGCCGTGAGCAGACAGACGTGCATCGCTATCGGCCTCCCCGCGTGCGGACGGTGTTCACGTCAGTCCTCACGCACCCGCTCGGCTTCGCTCTTGTGGTCGGCGGGGTCGGCGAGCAACCGGTCGTAGATCCCGAGGAGGTCCTCGGTGACGGTCGCCCACTCGTAGCGCTCCTCGACGACGGCGCGGTTCGTCCGTCCCATCGCGGCGGTCCGTTCGGGGTCGGCGATGAGGTCGGCGAGCGCCTCGGCGAGCGCGTCGGCATCGCGCGGGGCGACCAGGACGCCGTTCTCCTCGTCGATCACCTCGGGGATCGCGCCCACGGTGGTCGAGACGATGGCGTTGCCCGCCGCCATGGCCTCGAGGATCGCGATCGGTAACCCCTCGGCGTGGGAGGGCAGCACGAATATCGACCCCGACCCGAGGAGCTCGTGCTTTCGTTCCTCCGAGACGAACCCGAAGTACTCGACGTTCGGGTTGGCCGCCGCGAGACGTTCGGAGTGGTGCGAGAGGGCCCCCTTCCCCGCCAGCGACACCCGAAAGTCGAGGTCGCGGTCGGTGAGCTGGTCGATCGCGGCGGCGAGTTCGGCGATACCCTTCCGGCGGAGCTGGTTCGATATCGCGACGATGTGTGGTTTGGTGCCGTCGAACGCCGGAAGGTAGTTCTCGGAGTCGACGGCGTTCGCCAGCACCACGAGTTTGGCGGGGTCGGTGTGGGCCGCGAGGGTATCACGCCAGTACGCCGAGAGCACGATGATCTCGTCGGCGGCGTCGTAGACTATCGACTGATACCACCGGACGAGCGGGTTGTCGGTGGCGACGAAGGTGTCGAACGACGAACCGTGGATGTGGAGCACCACCGGGCAGCCCCAGACGTGTTTCGAGAACAGCACGTAAAAGCCCGCCCGGTAGAACGAGAACCGATGCGAGGAGTGGACGTGAACGATGTCGGGCGGCGACCGGGCGGTGTAGCTCACCGCGTTCCAGACGATCCGGAGGAGTGAGCGGATGAACGCCACCACCCCCGCCGTGTCGAACGCGCCGCTCCGATGCGAGGAGAGCCGGATCTCGCCCGCGAGGTGGCGGCGCTGCTCCTTGATGTACTGGCCGATCCCGCCGGGACCGTGGCGACCGACGACGAGGAGCCGGGTTTCGCGGCCCCTCATTCCACGTAGCCGAGCCCGCGGAGTCGCTCCTCGACGTCGCTGAAGTCGTCGTCGTCGGTGCCCCGCTGCCCACCCGATCCCGCGTAGTTCGCCGTCGTGACGGCCCGCTCGGCGGTCGGCGAGCCCGGCGCGAACAGCTCGTCGAGCACTCGCCCGTCGGTGTCGGCGGGCACCGGCTCGCCCATCGCGTGGAGCACCGTCGGCGCGACGTCGACCACGCTGGCGTCCTCGGGCGTGCTGCCGGGTTCGACGTCCGGCCCTTCGGCGAAGAAGATGCCGTCGGGGCGGTGGTCGGCGGCGTGGGCACCGGGGTCGGAGAAGACCTCGGGCGCGAGCGAGGGCTTGACGTAGTAGCCCTCGCGGGGTTCGACGACGAGGTCGGGCGACTTCGGGTCGGTCGGGAACAGGTCGTCGCCGTCGTGGACGTCGAGCACCTGCTCACCGTCGTCACGGAAGCTCGTGAGCACGTCCGTGAGTTCGGCTTTGAGCCCGTCGACCTCGCTGGGTTCGACGATCCCCTGGTCGAAGCGCTCGGTGTCGTTGATGTAGAGGGTCCCCTGGGCGTGGACGAAGGCTTTCGTCTCCGTGTAATCGACGTCGTAGCGGACGTTGTCGCCCGGGATGCCGGCCGCGACCCGGTCGACGAGCGACTGCGGGAGCCGCTTCGCGAGGCGATCCGTATCGATCCCGAGGTCTTCGAGGGTGCCGAGCACGCGCTCCTTGGTGAGCCCGACCCGCGAGAGCGTGCTCCGGCTCGCGGTGTCGGATTTCGGGGTGAGGTAGCCCTCGTTCGCCAGCAGCCGGTTGACGTGGACGTTCTTGTCGATCGGGCCGAAGCCGTGGTCCGAGACCACGAACAGCGTGAGGTCGTGTTCGCGGGCGTACTCGCGGGCGTCGCCGATGACCTCGTCGAGGAGCTTGTAGTGGTCGATCAGGACCTCCTCCTCCCAGAGGAGGTGCTGGAGTCGGTCGGGGGCGGTGTAGACGAAGAAGAACAGCCGCCAGTCCTCCTCGAGCGCGTGGTTCATGTACGTCCGACGGGCGTTCACCAGCGCTTCGAGCGCCGCGGGGAACTCGTCGGGTCGGTCCTTGTACTCGTTCCAGTCGAGACCGATATCGTAGTCGGGCGAGACCCGACCGATCTCGTCGGCGAGTTCCGGCGGGTAGGTGAACCCCTCGTCGCGCGAGGGGGTCATCATCCCGGTCACGATCCGGCCGTCGATCTCGCTCGCGGGGTAGGTCATCGGGACGTTCACCGCGGTCGCGGGCGAGACCATCTCCCAGAGCGCGGGGCGGGAGACGTCGGCCCCGGTGTTGACCCGGTGGCGGTAGTTGGTGCCGAGCTTGTAGAAGGCGTAGACGCCGTGTTTGTCGGGCCAGGTGCCGGTGGCGATCGAGGGCCACGCCAGCGCGGTGTTCGCGGGCTTGGTGCTCGCGAGCGGGCCGGCCGCGCCCGCCTCGAACAGCGCCGCGACGTTCGGAAGCTCGCCCGCCTCGGCCCATCCGCGGAGGCGCTCGAACGGCACGCCATCGAGCCCGAGGACGAGCGCGCGGTCGGGTGTGGTGCCGTCGGTCATGGCTGGTTCACAATGAATCCACTCCTGCCGTGACGCTCATTACCGTTTTCATTCGCCCGCTCACGAACCCCGGTCCGCGGGGAAGCCCCCGGGGTCGGTGCCGAGGCCGACCGACCGAACGGCGGGGCTCGTCGACGGGGCGACCGAGGCGGACGCGTTGCCGAACACCGACCCGTTCGTCGCGTTCGCGCCCGACGTCGTTCCGTTCGCTGCGGGCCCCGCGGTGGTGTTCGTGGGCCCCGTCGCGTTGGTCACGGCGGGGGAGTCAGTGCTGTTGGCGAGCCGGTAGAGGTCGAGCTCGCCGTTGCTCATGACGAGGCTGACGCCGGGCGTGCCTTCGAGCCGCTCGAAGGCCGTCTCGTTGTAGCGGATCCCGTTGTAGACCTCGATCTCGCGTTCGCGGGCGGCACCCGTCACCGCGAGGTACCTGACGTCCGAGGTCGGGGTGGTGACGGTAGTGGCGTTGGTGATGTTGATCGTCGAACCGCTGTAGCGGATCTCGTCGGCCTCCTCGTTCGCCTCGACGCCGTAGAGCCCGTGGCTCACGCGCCAGGGGCCCTCCCGCACCCCGTAGACCGAGGCGTTGGGTCCGGTGTGGGAGAACGTGTAGTCGTAACCGTCTATCCGGCCCTCGGTGACCTGGTCGTTCGGGATGAAGAGATAGGGGGAGGGGAATATCACCGCGATCGAGAGCACGAGCATGACCACGATGACGACCACCGTCACCGCACGGACGCCGCCGCCGGGGACCACCTCCGAGAGACCGGTGATGTACCGATAGAGGGCGATCGTCCCGAGGATCGTCGCGATCACCATGATGAGTCCCACGTTCCGGAAGAAGAGCTCGGAGACGCTCCCGATGTAGAAGACCAGCGAGTAGGGGATGAGGACCACCAGCCCGATGGTGAAGTACTTCACGAGCGCCGAGGTGTCGGGGGCGTCGCGGAGTCGCCCGAAGAGGCTCGTGAGCATCAGGAGGCCCGCGAGCGCCGCGAAGACCATGCTCACCCCGAAGAGCTTGAGGAAGAGTTCGGGGATGCTGCCCCCGGCCTGGGTGAGCGAACTCCCCTGGCTCGCGGTCGTCGAGCCGAGGTTCGTCGATCCACCGGAGAGGAAGCTGAACAGCTCTCTGAGCACCGCGTTCACCGAACCCTCGAACCGGCTCCGGCCCAGCGACCACAACATGGACGCCCCGATCAGGTAGACCGTCGGTGCGTAGAGCGGTTTGTGCTCGGCGATCCGGCTGTTCGGTCGGACGGTTCGGTAGACGAACTGGACCCCCGAGATCGTGATGAAGAGGATGATGAGGTTCGCGGCCTGCTGGGGGTGATAGAGCACCAGCGCACTGAGAATCAGCGCGAACGCCCCGCCGGCGGCCGAGACCGGCAGCTGGGTCTCGAAGACGTCGGTCGGGCTCGTGAGGTAGTTTATCAGGAGATAGAGCACAACCGGCGTCAGGAGGATGGTGTCGCTGATCGGGTGCGGGGTCATGTAGTTCGTCCCGAAGTGGTTGATCGGCAGGATGAGGAGCCCCGTGAGGCCGCCGAGCACCATCGCACCCCGGTGGGAGGTCATCGAGCGGATACACAGCGGGATGAACACGACGTAGGCGACGACGAACAGGAGCACGCCGACCAACAGCGACCGGGTGATCGGGGTGCCGAGGACGCCGCTGACGAAGAGCCCGACGGTGTGGACGCCGGGATAGAAGTCGCCGAAGATGCTCATCGAGCCGTTGTAGAGGTCCTTCGTCCACCCGAGGTGGGTCATGCCGTCGGCGGAGCCGTAGTAGTAGTAACTCCGGATCAGCGGGAGCGCCGCGATCGAGATCACCGACCCGCCCGCGAGGAAGAGCCCCGCGAGGTTGACGTAGCCCTCGGAGACGTAGAGGGTGACGACCACGCCGACGAGGAGCGCGATACCGACGCCGAGCCAGAAACCCCAGGGCGTCGCGCCGTAGATCGAGACCTCGTAGCCGGTGGTGGGCTCGTCGTAGGCGAACAGCACGCCGCCCGCGAGCGCGAGGTAGCCGACCACGAGCGCGAGCTTCCGGCCGCGATTCCGTGGGACGGCTTTCGTGAGCGTACTCATCTGTGTGGAGGTCACGCCGTGTCGCGGCGTGTGGGATACACGGTCTCTTGGGCGGTCGTTATAAACGGTTTCCGTTCGGGAACGTCGTGTGAGGTGTTCGCACGAGGCGCGACGGACCGTGATGCCTAAGCCACGGAATCGAGAAGGGAACTCAGTATGCAGCGCCCGAACATTGTCTGGATAACCCTCGAAAGCACTCGGGCCGACCACACCACGATGAGCGGGTACTCGCGCGATACGACCCCGAACATCGACCGGATCGCCCGCGGGCAGCGCGGGCGCGCGTTCGACAACTGCCACACCCACGGGATCTGGACGCTCGCCTCCAGCGCGTCGATACTCACCGGCACCGTCCCGACCCACCACGGTGCGGGGATGGCGAACGACGCGATCCCCGACGAGGTCGAGACGGTGCCCGAACGCCTCTCGGCGGCGGGCTATCACACCGCGTGTCTCTCGCCGAACTCCCACCTGAGTTCGGCGACGGAGCTCGACCGGGGCTTCGACGAGTTCGTCTGGCTGAGCGCCGACACCCTCCTCGACGCCGCGGGTCCCCGGATCCTGTTCAAGTACCTCCGGAACTGCCGGCGACACGGCCCCGGCTTCACCACCGACACCAGAAAGCACGGCACCGGCTTCATCATGAACGAGATGGCGAAGCGCCGGGTCGACGCCGCCGCCGAGGACGACGACCCGTTCTTCCTCTACGCCCACTACGGTGACCCCCACCACCCCTACCAGCCGCCGCGACGCTACCTCGAACCCTACGCCGACGACTTCGAGATGAGCGTGGACGAGGCGCTCGAACTCGGCCAGTACCACCACGGCAACTTCCACCAGCTGATCGCCGACGGCTGCCCGCTCGACGACGACGAGTGGAACGCGCTCCACGCGCTCTACGACGCCGAGATAGCCCACACCGACGAGCTCGTTGGCGACCTCTTCGAGCACGTCACGCGACTCGACAACACCGTCTTCGTCGTGACGGCCGACCACGGCGAGCTCTTCGGCGAGCAGGGCATGCTGGCCCACCTCGTCGTCACCGACGACGCCGTGACCCACGTCCCGCTGGTGACCCACGGCTTCGACGAACTCGTCGACCACGAGAGCGAGACCGTCCAGCACGCCGACGTGATGCGAACCCTCTGTGAGGTCGCGGGTGCCGGAGTCGAGGGCTTCCACGGGGTCGACCTCCGCGAGGAGACCCGCGATCACACCCTCACCCAGCGCGGCGCGAAGCGCACGCGAAAGAACCTCGACCGGTTCGCGGAGCTCAACCCCGATTTCGACCCCACGCCCTACCACACCTCGACCCTGAGCGCGCTCCGCACGGACGAGTTCAAGTATCAGAGAAGCGACGACCGGGCCGAGCTCTTCGCCCTCCCCGACGAGTGCGAGGACGTCGACGACGACCACCCCGAGGTAGCGGCGGACCTCGACGACGAACTCGAGACGATCCTCGAGACCGACGGCCAGCCGGCCTACAGCGGCGAACGCGAGGGGAAGTTCAGCGACGCGATGCGCGACCAGCTCGCGGATCTCGGCTACCTCGTGGACTAACGCTGCCTACGATTCGGGGTCGAGGTTCGCCGTGGCGGCGAGCGCGAGGCACATCCACGCCTGACTCCAGCGGATGTACGGCGTCTCGTCGTCCAGCAGGCGGCCGCGGCGGCGGTAGAAGTAGCCGTCCTCGTCGTAGAGGTTCTCGATCGACCACTCGATGACCGAACGGGCCGTCTCGCGACTCTCGGGTCGGCCGTCGGTGACGAACGTCACGACCGACTGGGCGGCGGCGTGGGCGTCGTAGGGTTTCGAGGTCTCGTGTTCGAACTTCGGCGCGCCGTCGGGTTCGAAGAGGTGCTCGCGGTAGAACTCGAGGCCGCGCTCGTAGCTCGCCTCCGCGCCCGCGACGTCGCCACCCGAATCGAGGTAGTGCCGGAGGGATTCGAGTACGAAGCCGGTGTGGAAGTTGTCGTGGCTGATGTGGGAGTCGGCGGCCGGCATCGAGTAGTGCCACGCACCGCTGTCCTCCTGGGCCGACTCGACGAACGTCACGAGGGCGTCTGCACGCGCCATGAGTTCCTCGGACCCGTTCTCGGCCGCCACCATCGCGAACAGCCGGGCCGCGAGCGCGTTGACGTTTATCACCACGAACTCGTCGTCGGTGGAGTAGGTGTAGGCGTCGAAGCCGTCGATCTCGACGGTGTTGATCTCGGTGCGGATGAACTCGCAGGCCCCCTCCGCGACCGTCAGCGAGCGTTCGTCGCCCGTGATCCGGTGGTGGCGCACGAACGCCTGGGCGGCGAACACCGTCACGACCACCGACGGCCAGTAGGCTGGGAGGTGGAACTTCCGGGCGTTCTGCCAGGGGAAGTTGTAGCCCCAGCACGGGCGGTCGAACCGGGTCGACTGGTACTCGGCGAGCCAGTCGAGCAGCCACTCGGCGCGGTCGAGGTACGTCCCGTCGTCGGTGGCCTCGTAGCGATGGAGGTTCGCGAGCGCGAACAGGGCCATCCCCTTCGGGTTTCGCTCCTTCGGGACCGACAGCGCCGGTCGGAGGTTGACCGGCGAGAGGTTCACGGTGTGCGTCCAGACCAGTCGCGTGAACCAGTTGTCGACGAGCGTGTCTGAGTGCGGGCTGTTGAGCCCGTCGTAGGGGTCCCAGCCGGCGTAGTCGCGGTCGTGTGCCCAGTCGAGCGCGCGGTCCGCGACCGCCGCCACGTCGGGGTCGGTCCGGTTCATCGGCGACCACAACACGAGTCTATCAGGTCGTTCGTGAGGTCGATGACCTCCTCGCGCACCGCGTGGGCGCGCTCGCGGTCGGGGTCGATGTCCGACTCGTCGAGCGACGCGACGTGGTCGATGATCGCTTCGGGGTCGCGCGAGTGGAAGATCCGGCCGTCGGCGACGAGCTCCTGGTCGACCGAGAGCAGCGTGTTCGGGAAGAAGGAGACGGCGGGTTTCTCCATGCAGGCGGCTTCGCGCGACATGGTGCCCGAGCCGGTGAGGACACAGCGGGCGTGCCAGGCGAGCTGGAGCCCGTTGACCGCGCCCTGCGGGACGAACACCTCGTCGTCGGGGTACGCCCCGGCGTGACCCTCGTCGCCGCGGCCCCGCGGGAGGTAGACGACGCCGATGTCGTGGTCGACGGCGGCCGCGAGGAGCTGGGGGACGATCGAGTCGGCGTCGACGTAGGCCGCCGTCAGCGCCTCCGGACGGAGCACGATGTACTCGCCCGACGCGAACGGGAGCCGGTCGGGGAAGTCGGGGTCGGGTTCGAAGCCCGCGACGTAGACGTCCTCCTTGTAGCCGTCGTAGGTGTGCACGGAGTCCGTGTCGGCCCCCCATCGGGTGAGTTCTTCGGTGGCGAACGCCCGGGGCACCACGTTGTGGGTCGCGGCGGCCTCGAAGCGGTTGTAGAGCTCCTCGACCCAGAGCCCGTCGATGTGCGCCGTGATGTCGTTGTCCGTGAAGTGTATCGAGGGGATCCCGCGGGCCTTCGAGGCGAGGATGCACATCGCGTTGCGCGAGGAGAGCGAGACGTCGCAGTCGGGGGCCTGGAGCGCGAGCTGGGCGGTCCGGAGCGGGATGCCGAACTTCCGGACGAGGGCGTTGTCGAAGTCACGGCCCACGACCCGGTGGTCGAAGCCGACCTCCTTCGCGAGCGAGACGGTCTCGGTCTTCTCGCGCACCGTGGTCGTCACCGAGACCCCGTCGAGCCCGCCGACGAGCGCGTCGAAGAAGAACGGGTGTGAGGGGCTCACGAGGTCGATCCACGCCCGGACGAGGTCGGTACGGGCGGTGGCTTCGGCCTCGGTTCGGGTGCGCCCGCTCATAGTTCGACGACCCTCAATCCGGCCGCCTCCCACTCGGCGGCATCGAGGAGGCCCTTCGTATCCACGACGACGTCGCCGGCGAGCCGGCTGGCGACGTCGGTCGGGTCGAGCGCTGCGTACTCGTCGTGGTCGGTGGCGATGACGACGGCGTCGGCCCCCGCCAGTGCGTCGTCGAGCGGCGAGAGCGCGAAGCGCTGGTCGGTGACGTGCGGGTCGGTGAGCCTGACGTCGACCGACGGTTCGTCGGTGCCGTCGTCGACCCCGGGTGCGGTCGCCGCCCGCGCCCGCGTCTGAAGCACCTCCGCGAGGCGGAGGCCGGGGCTCTCGCGGGCGTCCGCGACGTTGCCCTTGTAGGCCACGCCGAGCACCGCGACCGTCGAGCCCGCGAGCGAGCCCACGCCCGCCGCCACGAGGTCGGTGACGTAGTCGGCCATCCCGTCGTTGATCGCCCGGGCGCGCTCGATCAGGTCGAGGCGCTCCGAGTGCTGGCCGAGGAACAGCGGGTCGATCGGGATGCAGTGCCCGCCGACGCCGGGCCCCGGCTGGTGGAGGTCCACCCGCGGGTGGTGGTTCGCGAGCGCGATCGCCTCGCGCGAATCGAGCCCGTAGTCCGCCGCCACCATCGCGACCTCGTTGGCGAGCGCGATGTTCACGTCCCGATACGTGTTCTGGATGAGCTTGACGAACTCACAGAGGGTCGGGTCGGTCGTGGTACGGAGTTCGCCCTCGACGAACGAGCCGTAGAGTTCGGTCGTGCGCTCGACCGCCCGCTCGTCGACGCCGCCCACCGCGCGGTCGTTCCCACGGAGTTCGGCGACCACGTTGCCCGGCAGCATCGTCTCGGGCGAGTACGCCAGCGAGAACGCGCCCACGGCGAGCCCCGAATCTTCGAGGATCGGGCCGACGACCTCGGTGGTGGTCCCCGGCGGCACGGTGGATTCGAGCACCACGGTGTCGTCTTCTCGGAGAACGCCAGCGACGGTTTCGGCGGCCGCCTCCACGTACGAGAGGTCCGCGCGCCCTCCGTCGAGCGGGGTCGGGACGCAGATCAGGTGGTAGTCGGCGGCGACCGCTTCCGAAGAGACCGAGAGCGAGCCATCGAGCGCGCGCTCGATGAACGTATCGAGCCCGGGTTCGTCGACGGGGACGTCGCCGGCGGCGAGCCGGTCGAGCAGCTCGGCGTTCACGTCGTAGCCGGTGACGTCGTGGCCGGCGTCCGCGAGCATCGCGGCGGTCGGCAGCCCGATGTAGCCGAGGCCGTGGACACAGACCGAACTCATCCCGAGACCCCCCCGACCGACGTCGCCGGTCCGACCCCGACGAGGTCGAGGATCCGGTCGGCGGCGCGGCCGTCGCCGAAGGGGTTCTCCCAGTCGGTGCCGGCGTCGAGCGCGTCGCGCGCGCCCGCCGCGATGGCGTCGGGGCCGACCCCGACGACGCGGTTCGCGCCGACGTCGACGGTCTCGGGGCGCTCGGTGTTGTCGCGCAGGGTGACACACGGCGTCCCGAGGATGCACGCCTCCTCCTGCACCCCGCCCGAGTCGGTGAAGACGAGCCGGGCGGTGCTTTCGAGCCGGAGGAAATCCAGGAAGTCCTGGGGTTCGACCGTCGTGATCGCAGACGGGAGGTCGATCTCGAACTCGTCGAGGCGCTCGCGCGCCCGTGGGTGAATGGGGTAGACGACGTCGAGTCCCGATTCGCTGGCGAACCCCGCCACGCCGTCGAGGAGGCTCGAAAACCGAGCCCGGTCGTCGACGTTCTCGGCGCGGTGGGCGGTCAGCAGACAGAACTCGTCGGCCGTGAGGTCGTTCTCGGCGAGCACCCGGCTCTTCTCGGCCGCGAGGTCGCGATAGCCGATGACCGAATCCACGATGGTGTTGCCGGTGACCTCGATCCGGTCGACGGGGACGCCCTCCTCGCGGAGGTAGCGTGCGGCCTGGTCGGTCGGGCAGAAGAGGTAGTCGGCGGCGTGGTCGGCGAGCACCCGGTTGACCTCCTCGGGCATCCCCCGGTCGAAGCTCCGGAGGCCGGCCTCGACGTGGCCGAGCACGCAGTCGAGCTTGCTCGCGGCGATCGAACCCGCGAGCACGGTGTTGGTGTCGCCCTGGACCAGCACGACCTCGGGCTCCTCGTCGAGGAACACCGACTCGATCTCGCGGATCATCGCGCCGGTCTGGGCGCTGTGCGAACCGGACCCGACCGCGAGGTTGTGGTCGGGGGTCGGGAGTTCGAGCTGGTCGAAGAACACCGCATCGAGTTCCTCGGAGTAGTGCTGTCCGGTGTGGACCACGGAGTAACCGACCCCGCGCTCCTCGCAGGCGTCGATCACGGGCGCGAGCTTGATGATCTCCGGACGGGTACCGAGGACGATCGTCACGGCGGTATCGCTCATCGCCGAACGCCCTCCCTTCCCGCCGTCGACAGTCGATAGTGTGTGAACTGAGTCATAGGTGTCGTATCGGGGACGCACCGCCACTGCAGACCTCGCCGCGAACCGTAGAACCCGGCATCAAGGGCATCATGCGGTCCCTTCATCGGCCCGCTTATCAAACCTGTCGAAACCGGTCGACGGTGTCACGCCGGTCGAGGTAGGTGGCGACCGCGTACGACATCCACGCCTCACACCACCGCATCAGCGTGACCCGCTTCGTATACCAGCGTTCCTGCCGGTAGAAAAACCGGCCGTCGCCGACGTAGAGCGCCCCGAGCACCCAGCCGATGACGCGCTCGGCCAGCTCGAACTCGCCCGCGAGGCTGAAGACGATGATCCCCTGGGCCGCGGCGTGGATGTCGCGGGGGTAGGCGCTCGACTCGTCCCAGTTCGGCGCGCCGTTCGACTCGAAGAGCTCGTCGCGATAGAACGCGAGCGCGTCGTCGAGAACGTCGGAATACCGGTCCGAACCGGTGAGTTCGGCGTGCCGGAGGAGGGATTCGATGACGAAACCGTTGTGGTGGCTGTCCATCGAGAGGTGGGAGGCCGAGGGCGGGTCGCGGTACATCCAACCCCCTTCCGGGCGCTGGCGCGAGACGACGTAGTCGAGGAGCTTCTCGCCGCGCTCGCGGTGGCCCTCGTCGGGGAACCGGTCGTCGAGTTCGAGCAGGGTGGCCCCGCCGAGCGCGACCGCGTTGAGGGTGAAGTGGTCCGACGACCACGTCGGGACGTACTTCATCCGGGCTCCCTCCTCGATCTCCTCGTACTCCAGGTCCTCGTCGATGAAGTCGGCGACGGAGCGAACGACCGCCGCGTAGTCCGTCTCGCCGTCGTCGAGCCCGGCGTCGTGGGCGGCCAGCAGCGCCCGCACCGCATAGGAGGTCGAGACCATGTCGGGATACTCGGGCAATCCCAGGATGTCGAGGTGCTGGATCTCGTGGCGATGCGCCCCGCAAAAGCCCGCGTAGCCCGGCGTCCGATGCTCGACGAGCCACTCCGCGAGGTCGCGGGCCTCGCGTTCGTAGTCCGGTTCCGCGCTCGACCCCTCGCCGAGAACCCGTCCGGCGGTGAGGTTCGCCATCGTGAACAGCGCGGTGCCCTTGTAGTTCCGGCGCTGTTCGACCAGAAAGAGGGGCCGGACGTTGACCGGCGCGCGCTTGATGGTCTCTTGAACCGCGATGTTGAGCCACTTGTTCTCGACCGGGACGGCCTGCAACAGGCGGCTGCTCATGCCGTCGCCGTAGTCCCAGCCGGTGTAGTCGCGCTCGCGCGCGTACCGAAGCGTCTCGCCGAGAACCCGCCCCGTGACACCCACTCGGGGCTCGCTCGCATCACTCATTTCGTTCCGACCGACACGGTCGCGGTAAATCCATCCATCGGATCCGGATCGGTCGAGATGGTCGGCGAACGGGTCGGAAGAACGGGGAGGAAAGTCGGTCAGCGCGTACGCCGGGCCGCGATGAGGGCCGCGCCGAGGAGCGCGACGACCGCGACCACGGGCCCGAAGCCGGGACCGCCCGCACCGCTGCCGCCGCTCTCGTTGCCCGCGCTGCCGTTACCCTCGCCGCTAGCGTTCCCGCCGGCGGCCTCCGTCGACGCGCCGCCGCTCGCGTTCCCGCTCGTTCCGGCGTCCGCGTCGATGCTGGTGGCCGTCGAGACGGTCTCACCCGTCACGAAGAAGCTGTCGTCCTGGAGGCTGGTGGTACTGTCGTTGTCGAGTCCCACGACCGAGCCGTCGTCGATTCGAGTGACGATGTACTGGCCCTCGCCGAGGTCGGCGGTGTCGATCGTCGTGGAGCCGTTGGCCGCGGTCTGGAACTGGCTCTGGATACCGCCGATGCTCCCGTTGTCGATCGCGTTGACGCGGTAGCTCGTACCGGGCTCCCCGGCGAACAGGAGCCGTTCACCCTGTCGGTACTCCTCGCCGGCGGTGAGCCGGCCGCTCGCGACGAGCGTCGTGACGTAGCCGGTGGCGTTCGCCGGCACGCCGTTGTTCGTGACCACGGCGTCCTGGTCCGGATCGAAGCTCCCGTTGAGCCGCTCGGTCTGGGTGGTGCCGCTCGTCTCGTAGTAGACCACCGCTTCGAGCGGCTGGCTCTGTGTGACCCGGCCACCGAGGTTCACCGAGTAGTTGCGGTCGTCGTACGTCGCGAGGATCGGCCGGGTGTTGCCGACCAGCTCCCCGCGCGAGCCGTCGTCGTTCTGCTTGAAGACGGCGACGTAGCCTGCGTTCGGCACCACGCCGGTGATGTTGACCGACTGGTTCGCGGCGAACTGCGAGGCGCTCTGGTTCGGGAAGGAGATGTTGGCGGCGACCACCTCGTAGCTGACCGGCACCGGGCCGTCGGTTCCGCCGTCGGCCCCGGTCGTCGAGACCCCGATGGCGTAGCTATCGGACGAGGAGGGCGTCGTCACGTTGCCGACGTCGGCGATGATCCGGTCGCCGGGCTGGACCCCCACCGGCTGCTGGAAGTCAAGCGCCAGCCGTCCGTTACCCTGTTTCGAGACCTGATACGCGGTCACCGGCTCGACGCCCGTGCCGTTCGAGACGTAGACCGAGACGTCGCTCGAACTCACGTTGCCGAGGTTGCCGTCGAATCCGTCGCTCGCCGCGTAGTTGAGCGTCATCGACCCCATCCCGTTCTGGGCGATGGCGTCGCCCTGCTGGACGGTGACCGACACCGGGAAGGAGTCGACGGTGGTGCCCGGCGAGTGCGGGAACGGAGCGGAGGAGCTCGCGTTAAGCGCGGCCGCCGGCCCGCTGACGGTCGCCGCACCGGCCAGTCCGGTGAGCAGTGCCACTGCGATGATGAGTACGGTACGCCGCGTCGTCATGGATATGCGCTTGTCTGCCTCATTGTCGTACGGTTCGGGACCCACACGCGATTTCCGATGGACCGCGCGCGATGGTCGTCGATCCGGATCTCACTCCAGAAGGGCTTTGTTATCCTCATCATACCCGCCGCCGAAGGCCGGGTCGAGTTCGAAACGAGACGGAAAAATCGAAGCGGACGATTCAGCGTCGCCGAGTCGCGATGAGGGCCGCGCCGAGGAGCGCGACCACCGCGACCACGACGCCGAAGCCGGGTCCGCCCGCACCGCTGCCGCCACCGCTCTCGTTGCCGTTGCTCGCGTTGCCGTCACCGCCGGCCTGCGTCGACTCGCCGCCCGCCGCACCGGCCGCCGTCGATTCACCGCTCGTGGCGGCCGTCGATCCGCCGGCCGTCGCCGCCGTGCTCGCGTCGCTGGTCGTGGCGAGCTGCTGGCCGGTGATCACGAAGCTGTCGTCGCCCGGACCGGTGGTGCTGTCGTTGTCGAGCCCCACGATCGAGCCGTCGTCGACCCGCGAGATCGCGTACTGACCCTGTTCGAGGTCGGCGGTGTCGATCACCGCGGTGCCGTTGGCCGCGGTCTCGAAGTTGGTCACGCTCGACCCGAGGCTGCCGTTGTCGACCGTGCTGACCTGGTAGCTCGTCGAGGGCTCGCCCTGGGAGAACAGGAGGCGCGCGCCCTGGTCGTACTCGTCACCCGCCGCCACCTGGGCGTCGACGTCGAGCGTCGAGACCTGTGCCGTCGCGTTCACGAGGGTGCCGTTGACGACGAGTCGGTCGTCCTGGGTCGGGTCGAAGGACTCCTCCTCACGGAGGGTCTGCGAGCGACCCTCGGACTCGGTGTACGCGACCGCGACGACCTCCTGGCTCTCGGAGATGTTGTTGCCGACGTCCACCGTGTACGACTGCGGCGTCGTGTTGTCGGAGACGTTGGTCGAGCCCACCAGCTGGTCGGGCGAGCCGTCAGGGCCCGTGGTGAACAGCCCGACGTAGCCGCTGCCCGGCACCGCCGCCGAGACGTTGAGGCTCTGGGAGTCGTCGAACTGTGAGACGCTCTGGTTCGAGAGCGAGATCGCGGGCTGGCTCAGCGGGTAGCTGTCGGTCGCCGTGGGACCATCGCTCGCACCCGAGGGGTCCGTGAAGGTGGCGTTGACAGTGTAATCGCCGGGCTGGTTCGGCGTGGTGAAGTTGCCGACCTTGAACGCCACCTCGGCACCCGTTCCGGGGCTGTCCGAGGCGAACTGCGGCTGGACCGGCCGCGGGAGCTGGATCGTGAGCTCCTTGCCGTTGGCGCTCGTGGAGGTGTTGATACCGGCCACGTCGACGATCGAGCTCTGCCGGTTGGCGATCTCGATGCGCTCGCCGCCCCGGATCACCATGAAGATGTCGTCGTCGGTCACGTTCTCGAAGCTCCCGGACTCGGTCCGGAGGGTGACCGTGTCGATGCCGTTCTCAGCCACGGTGTCGTTCGGTCGGGCGACGTAGACGAACGTGCCGAGCGTGTCCGACCCCGGGGTCTGTGGGTACGTCGCCGCCGCACCCGAGTCGAGCGCGGCCGCCGACCCGGCGAAGCCGACCGTCCCGACTACCGCCGAAAGCACTACCACCACCGCTACCGTTAGACTGCGTTTGGTTCCTGTCATCTGTGTTGAATCCGCCAGTTCGTCGGGCGTATCGAATGATACCCCGTAGGCCTGTGGTATATCACTGACGGCTCGGACCCGACCTGTGTTCAGTTCCCTCTCGGAAGTAATTTTTCCGCACAGCCTTCTTCTCCAGCGTCGGCGGGCAGTACCGCCCCGATCCGGGGATCGTCGCCGGGTCGAGGCCGAACCGACGACGACCTTTTCACGAGATTCGACCGACGTGTTTAGAAGCATCGGGGTCGTCGGTCCAGCCAACGGTACATGAACCACCTCTTTTTTACGAACACCCCCGCTCACGTTCATCTCTACAAACACGCCATCAACGCCCTCGAATCGCGCGGTCACGACGTCCTAGTGCTCGGCCGTGATTACGGCGTCACGAAACCCCTCCTCGATTACTACGACCTGCCCTACCGGCTCTACGGCCGGCTGGCGACCACGAAGTGGTCACTGGTGCGCCAGCTTCCCGCCCACTACTGGTCGATACTCCGGCAGACGCGGCGATACGACCCGGACACGGTCTTCGGGATGGGAGCCTACGCGGCCCACGCCGGCGCGCTCTCGCGGACGCCCGTGACGCTGATCTTGGACTCCGAACCCACCTCGCTCGACCACGCCGTCTCGCGGCCCTTCGCCGACACCATTCTCACGCCCTACGCCTTCGGGAAGGACCTCGGCCCGAACCACTACCGCTTTCGCGGGTTCAAGGAGTCGGCCTACCTCCACCCGGACGTCTTCACGCCGCGCGACGACATCCGCGAGAAGCTCGGCGTCGGGCCGGACGAACGCTACGTGATCTGCCGGCTCAACGCCTTCGGCTCCCACCACGACGTGAGCCAGTCGGGGATCGGACCGAGGAAACGCCGCCAGCTGGTCGAACGCCTCGCGCCCCACGCGACGGTGTTCGTCTCTGACGAGGGCGGCAAGATGTGCTTCGACGACGTCGACGCACGGCCGTTCGACCTCCACCCGGGGCTGCTCCACGACGCCCTCGCCGAGGCCTCGCTCCTCGTCGCCGACACCCAGACGATGGTGACCGAGGCCGCCCTGCTCGGGACCCCCGCGATCCGGTCGAACTCCTTCGTCGGCGAGTCGGACATGGGCAACTTCATCGAACTCGAACGCGAGGGGCTGATCTACAACATCGCCTCGTTCGACGCCGCGCTCGACCGGGCGTGCTCGCTGCTCGACGACGATTCGGTCGCGGCGCGGTGGGCGGAGAAGCGCGACGCCTACATGGCCGACATGGTGAACCTCACCGACGTCATCGTCGACCTCGCCACCAACCCCGACGGGCCGTCGGCGGTCGAGGGGCTCTCGCGCGACGACGCACCGGCCTACCGCCGTGGGACGCCGACGGTAGAACACTGACGGCCGACGCTCGGGAAAAGACGTGCGCGGGGCGGGACCTGCCCACGTTCTACTGGAGGGAACGAGCGCGGAAGGCGTCTATCCGAACAGTCGGTCGGCGACGCCGTTCACCAGTTGATAGCCTTCCTTCGCGGCCGCCATCGCGGCCCCGCCGGACTCGATGGTGTAGGAGGGCACGAGGTCCGCGCCGAACTTCGCCTTGTACCGACAGAGGTGTTCGGTGTTCGCCCCAACGAGGTCGTACTCGTGGACCGAGCCCAGGGGCGGGTCGGCGACGACGTCCTCGATCAGCCGCCAGTGGAGCAGGCTGTTGACCCCGGAGTTGCCGCCCGAGCGCGCGCCGCCGAGCCAGTAGTAGGCCGCGTCGTTCGAGTAGAGCGCGATGATCCCGCCCTCGTAGGCACCGTCCTCGCGCGCGACGTAGACCCGACATCGCTCGTCGAGGCTCGTCACGAGGTCCTCGACGTACGCCCAGGTCGGCCCGAAGTGTTCGTCCTGTTCGGCGTACCGAGCCGCGACGTCGTCGTAGACCTCCCGGGCGGCTTCGACGGTGTTCTCGGGCGTCTCGACCGCGACCGCCGACTCCTCCGCCGACCCGATCTCGCGTCGGAGGCTCCGGCTGAACGATTTCAGGACCTCGTCGGACGAGCGCTCGTCGAGCGGGAGCCGGTAGGTGAAGGTCGGGTCGACCGAGAGCCCCTCCCAGCGGTAGGGTCGCGGGTCCGGGTAGGCGGGGTGGCCGACGAATCGAACCAGCGTCCGGGGGTCGTCGGCTTCTATCGCGTCGAGCAGGCCGGCGGTGAACTCGCGGTTGACCTTCTCGCGTTTGCGTCGTTTCGGGCTCGTCGGCATCACCAGCGGGCCGAGACCCGGGATCGCCATCCCCGGCGGCGGCGAGGAGACCACCCGCAGCCCCGCGACCCGCCGGACGAACAGCGGGACCATCCCCACGAGCTGCTCGCCACGGTAGCCGCCGACGAGGAGTCGGTCGCCCGCGGCGTGGCGGTCGAGCACGTCGAGGGCTTCGGGGGTGTGAAAGACCTCGAAGCCCGAGGCGGGAAGTCCGGACCCCCAGGTGTCGAGGTCGAGCCGCTCGAATCTCATGGCCGGATCGGAGCGAGGTAGCTGCCGTTCATCGTGGGATTTTCACTCCGGCGACCCGATAAAGCGTTTCCCTTTCGCCGCTCAGTCGATGAGTTCGGGCGTGGCGTCGCCCGGTGTCGTGTCGTCGGAGGACCCGTTCACACGGTCGAGATACGCACCCGGCGAACCGACCCACGCGTCCATCTCCAGGGCGCGCTCGACGAGGCGCTCGTAGAGGTCGCGATAGCCCGGGAAGTCGGGACCGACATACCGGGGATGCCAGAGCACGGTCATCACGGCGTCGTTCGCGGCCGCCTCTTCGAGGAGTCGCTCGCACTCCCGCCACGCCGCATCGAAGCTCTCGGTTCCCTCGACGAGCGCGACCTCCATGACCGTCAGCGGGAAGACGGCGAACTCGTCGTCGAAGGGGTGGAGGAGGTCGTAGCCGTGTTCGAAGCCGTAGGTGGCGCTCGACCCGAGCGAGCTGTCGTACTCCAGCCCGAGCGCACGGTAGTGGGCCCAGGTGTCGGGGCCGCGACGCAGGAAGTGTTGTCGGCCGCCCCGCACCGGATGGCCGACGACGCCCTCGATCCGCTCCTTTTCGGCCCGGAGCCGCTCGCGGTCGTCGGCGGTGTCGTAGGAGCCGTGGAGGCCGACCTCCCAGCCGCCGTCGTCGAGCGCGTCGATGACGTTCGCCATCCGCGGGGCCTCGACGTCGTACCGGCCGAGGTGTTCGAGCCAGTAGCGGGGTCGGAACCACTTCGAGGGATGGTGTTCCCCGAGTCCCGGCTCCGAGAGGAAGTAGAACGCCGACCGAACGCCAAAACGTTCCTCGATCCCCATCAGCGTCTCGAACTGCCAGTAGGGGTCGTTGCCGAGTCGGAGCGCGTCGAGACGACCCGGGTCGCGTTCGCGGATCGCGTCGTAGACGGCCTGGTAGGTCTTGTACGGCCGGTCGACGTCGTGGGTGAGACAGAGCGCGAACTCAGCCATCCGACCCGTCCGTCGAACCCGCGTCGCGCTCGATCAGGTCGACCATCCGCTCGGCGGCGTCGCCGTCGCCGTAGAGCTCGGGCTTTTCGGGCAACGACACCGGCGCGGTGAGTTCGCGGGTGATGGCCTCGCGGTCGGCCCCGACGAGGACGTTCCAGCCCGCGTCGATGGTCTCGACCCACTCGGTCTCCTCCCGGAGGGTGACACAGTGGGTATCGAGGAAGAACGCCTCCTTCTGGACGCCGCCGGAGTCGGTGGCGACGCGCTCGGCCCCGTCGAGCAGCCGGACGAAGTCGAGATAGCCCACGGGGTCGATCAGGGTCATCGACGACTCGACCCGCTCGCGCAGGCCGTACTCGTCGAGACACTCCATCGTCCGCGGGTGGATCGGGAAGACGACCTCCCGGTCGAGTTCGCAGAGCGCACCCATGATCGCCGCGAGGCGGTCGGGGTCGTCGGTGTTGCCCGCGCGGTGGACGGTCGCGAGGACGTACTCGCCGTCGGCGAGGTCGTTCGCCGCGAGCACCGTAGAGTGTTCGGCGGCGCGCGAACGCGCCCAGCGGATGGCGTCGTACATCACGTCGCCCGTGAGGTGGACGTTCCCGACCCCCTCCTTCCGGAGGTTCTCGACGCCGCGGCGGGTCGGCGCGAACAGCAGGTCCGAGACGTGGTCGGTGAGCTCGCGGTTGACCTCCTCGGGCATCTCGCGGTTGTAGCTCCGCAGGCCCGCCTCGACGTGGGCCAGCCGGGCGTCGGTCTTGGCGGTCACGACCGCGCTCGCGAGCGTGGAGTTGGTGTCGCCGTAGACCACGACCGCGTCGGGCTCCTCGCGCTCGACGAGTTCGCCGAACCGGGTCACGATCCGGCCGGTCTGCTCGCCTTGAGTGCCCGAGCCGACCCCGAGGTTGTACTCCGGGGTCGGGATGTCGAGCTCCTCGAAGAAGACGTCCGACATCGACTCGGAGTAGTGCTGGCCGGTGTGGACCAGCACCTCCTCGTGGCGTTCGCGGAGCACGCGCGAGACCGGGAAGGCCTTCACGAACTGCGGGCGCGCGCCCACGACCGAGACGACCTTCATCGTTCGACCTCGGTTCGCCGCGGGTCGTCGTCGCCGAACCGGTCCTCGTCCACCACTTCGAGCCCCGCGTTGGCCTGGAGGTCGTAGGCCATCGCCACCGAGACGGCGATGCCGCCGACGACGAGCAGGAGCATCGAGAGCCCGCCCCGGAGGAAGAGCTCGCCGGGACCGAACGCGCTCGCGACCGTCACGAGGAGACCGAGCAGCCCGGTGAGCCCGCTCACGACGCCGAAGAAGTAGAGCAGGACCAGCGGGTGGAAGCTGTAGATGACGTACTGTAACACCAGCCGCCGGACGAAGTTGCGCGCGAGCAGCGTCGAGAGCTTCGGGATGAAGGTCGAGTAGCGGATACCGCTCTGTTCGTCGCCGTAGACCGCGGGATGGGAGACGTCCGCAACCCGGAAGTCGTGTACGTTGAGGGTCGTGAGCATATCGTTCAGGAAACCGTAATCGTCGTAGAGCGAATCGAGGTCGATCCGCGAGAGCGCCTCGTAGGAGACGGCGGTGAAGCCGTTCTGGGGGTCGCTCATCCGCCAGTAGCCGCTGGATATCTTGGTGAGATACGTGAGCAGGGAGTTGCCGAAGAAGCGCCAGTTCGACATCTCCGAGCGGTCGCGGTGGAGGAGCCGGGTTCCCTTCGCGTAGTCGGCCCAGCCGTCGGCGACGGGTTCGATGATCCGCGCCAGCATGTCGGGGTTCATCTGGCCGTCGGCGTCCATCACCGCGATGACGTCGAGGCCGTCCTCGAGGGCGTGGCGATAGCCCGTCTTGACCGCAGCGCCGCGTCCCCGATTCGTGTCGTGGCGGATCGCCTCGACGACGGTGTCGGCGTACGCGCCGCCGTCGGTGAGCGGCATGCCGCCGGCGCGTTCGCGGTTGGCGCGCTCGGCGTGGCGCTGGATCTCCGCCCAGGTCCCATCGCCCGAGCAGTCGTCGACGGCGTACACCCGGTCGACGAACCCGGGCATCGTCTCGATGACGCGACCCACGAACGCCTCCTCGTTGTGGGCGGGCACCACGACGCCGACTGTCTTCCCGTTATACATCGAGTCCGCTCCCTATCGTATACACTCTGTGGGGTGTTCGGGATAAATCAAGCGTTCCGCGGCCGTCGATGACGACGATCCCCGACTCGAAGCCGTGCCAGTCGACCGCGTCGAACGCTTCGTGGGGGGTCACCATCACCGCCGCGTCGAGGTCGCAGTGGGGGAGGTCCTCGATCCCGGTCGGGGTGGCGTCGAAACGCGAGAAATCGTCGAGCAACGGGTCGACGCAGAACACCTCGGCTCCGGCCTCGCCGAGGCCGTCGACGATCGGCTCGGCCGGCGTCTTCGCGAGTTCGTTCACCCCGGGCCGGTAGGTCAGCCCGAGCACGGCGACGCGCGCGCCGTCGAGGCTCCGGCCCTCGGCCTCGAACTCCTCTTCGAGTTTCCCGACCACGAACCCCGGCATCGAGTCGTTGACGGCGCGGGCAGTCCGCAGGAGCGGCGCGTCCTCGGTCCGGCCGTGTGCGAGGAAGTACGGGTAGTAGGGGATGCAGTGGCCGCCGACGCCCGGACCGGGGTCGTGTATCTCACAGAAGGGCTGTGTGTTCGCGGTCGCGATGGCCTCGGCCACGTCGATCCCGAGGTCGTCGGTGAACCGCGCGAGTTCGTTCGCCAGCGCGATGTTCACGTCGCGATAGACACCCTCGAATAGTTTGACTGCTTCGGCCGTCGCCGCGTCGGAGACCGCGAGCACGCCCTTCGCGTTGATCGCCTCGTATATCGCGGTCGCCGCGCGCGTGCTCGCGTCGTCGACCCCGCCGACGACCTTCGGGTAGGCCCCCCGGATGTCTTCGAGGGCGCGCCCGCTCGACGTGCGCTCGGGACAGAACGCGAGGCCGAACTCGCCCATCGAGAGGCCCGTCTCGCGTTCGAGCAGGGGGCCCACCACCTCGCGACAGGTCTTCGGCGGCACCGTACACTCCACCACCACGAGGTCGCCCGCCGCGAGGCCGGTCGCGACGTCCTCGACGACTGATTCGAGGATCGAGAGGTCGGGCGCGTTCCCGGCGTCGAGCTTCGTCGGGACGATGAGGACGTGGACGTCCGCCATCGCCGCGGCCTCCTGGTTGGTGGTCGCCCGGAGCGCGCCGTCGGCGGCCAGATCCGCCACGAGGTCGTCGAGCCCCGGTTCGCCCGTGACGTGACACTCGCCGCGGTTCACCGAGTCGACCACGGCGTCGTCGACGTCCGCGCCGACGACGGCCCCGGAGGTCTCGGCGTAGACCGCCGCGAGCGGCAGCCCCATCTTCCCCAGCCCGTAGACCGCGACCGGGAGGTCGCCGTTCTCGAACGCCGTCCGACGGCGCTCGACGGACGCATCGTCGCCGTAGGCGGCGGGCGAGCCGGACGAGCTCATCGGGGGTCGGCCTCTATCGGGTTCGGGTCGGCGAGGCGGTCGATCCGTTTGGCGATCCGGAGGGCGCGAAGCCCGTCCGCAGCGGAGACCACCGGTTCGCGCCCGGTCCGGGCGCACTCGACGAACGAGGCGACCTCCTTTTTGAGCGGTTCGCCGTCGCCGACCACCGGCTGTTCGATGATCCCCTCGTTGCTGTCGATCCCGCGCCGCCACACCCCCGACCGGAACTCCGTGTACGGCGCGTCGTCGGGTTCCGGCGGGGACTGTCGGTGGACGTCGATCGAGCGGTGGATGTAGTCCACGACTATCCAGCAGTCCCGGGCGGTGATCGTGAGCTCGCGGATCTTTCGCTGGGTCACCCGGCTCGCCGTCAGGCTCCCGACCGTCCCCCCGGAGAAGCCGAGTTGGGCGTCGACGTACCGCCCATCCTCGGTGCTGACCGCGTTGACGAGGTCTATCTCGTCGTCGACGAGCGAACAGACCACGTCGATGTCGTGGATCATGAGGTCCATCACTGCGCCGTCCTTGATGTCGCGCTCGCGGGGCGCACCGAGCCGACGGGCGTCGAACGCGAGGATCTCCTCGTCGGCGAGCACGCTCGCGACCGCCTCGATGGCGGGGTTGAACCGCTCGATGTGACCCACCTGGAGCGTCACGCCGCGTTCGTCGGCGAGGTCGCAGAGCTCGCGGCCGTTCTCGGGGTCGGCCACGAACGGCTTCTCGACGAGGACGGCGACGTCCGCCTCGATGCACTCGCGTGCGAGGTCGTAGTGGTAGGCGGTCGGCACCGCGATCGAGACCACGTCGACCGTCGCGAGGAGGTCGGCCCGCGCCCTCGCGTCGGTGTCGTGTCGCGTGGCGACCTCGTTCGCACGTTTCTCGTCGGTGTCCGCGACGCCGACGAGTTCGACGTCGGGGAGTTCGGCGTAGACTCGCGCGTGGTTCTGGCCCATGCTCCCGACGCCGATGACGCCGGCCCGTGTGGTCGCCGCGGCGCTCACGCCTCGACCCCCGCCGCGGCGACCGCGGCGACGACCTCGTCGATGTCGGCCGACGAGAGGGCGGGGTGGACCGGCAACGAGAGCACCTCCCGCGCCGCTCGTTCGGCGACCGGCACGTCGGGGTCGACGTCGTCGTAGACGGGCTGTTCGTGTATCGGAACGGGGTAGTAGACGCCGGTGCCGACCCCCCTGGCTTCGAGGTGGTCGGCGAGCGCGTCGCGGTCGTCGGCGCGGATGGTGTACTGGTGATAGACGTGCCGTCGTCCCGTGGGTTCGACCGGGGTGTCGACCCAGTCGGGGAGCTCCTCGGTGAGTCGGGCGGCGTTCGCGCGCCGTGCCTCGTTGTTCTCGGGGAGGTCCCCGATCTGCACCCGTCCGATGGCGGCCAGCAGACTCGTCATCCGGTAGTTCTGGCCGAGCCTCGTGTGTTCGTAGGCCGCGCCGTCGGCGGTCCGGCCGTGGTTGATGAAGCTCCGTGCGCGGGCGGCCACGTCGGGGTCGTCGGTGAGCACCATGCCGCCCTCGCCGGTGGTCATGTTCTTCGTCGGGTAGAAGGAGAAACACGCGACGTCGCCGAAGGTGCCGACGCGCTCGTCGTCGATCGCCGCCCCGTGGGCCTGGGCGGCGTCCTCGATCACGAGGAGGTCGTGCTCGTCGGCGATCGCCCGCAAGCGGGGCATGTCCGCGGGGAGGCCGAACAGGTGGACCGGGAGGATCGCGTCGACGTCCTGCTCGCGGACGACCCGCTCGACGGCGTCGGGGTCGAGGTTGAACGTCTCGGGGTCGATGTCGGCGAAGACGGGTTCGGCACCTGCGAGCCGTATCGAGTTGGCGCTCGCGATCATCGAGAACGGCGTCGTGACCACGCGGTCGCCGGGGCCGAGGCCGAGCGCCTCGACCGCGGTGTGGAGGGCGGTCGTGCCGTTGGTGGTCGCGATGCCGTGTGTTGCGCCGCAGAAGTCCGCAAACTCGTCTTCGAACGCGCGGACCTCGGGGCCGTCGGCGAGCTGACCGGAGTCGATCACCTCGTCGATACGTGCTTTCTCGCGGTCGCCGAGCTGTGGGTTGGCTATCGGAATCATATGGCGTTCTCACCGGAAAGGGAGTCGGGGAGCGGTTCGTGGCGTGCGGGGACGCCGAGCGCGAGGGTCTCGGGCGGGACGTCGCGGGTGACGACCGCGCCGGCGGCGACGAACGACCCCGCCCCGACGGAGATGCCGGGCAACAGCGTGGCGTTCGCGCCGACCGAGACGCCGTCGTCGAGCGTCGGGCCGGCGAGGTCGGCCTCGCGGCGGACGGGATGGGGGTCGTTCGTGAGAACGGCTCGCGGGCCGACGAACACCTGGGACCCGACCGTCGTGTTCGTCGGGAGGTAGACGCCGGTCTGGAGGCTGACGTGCGAGCCGATCGTGGTCGTGCCGTCGATCACCGCGTCGGTGCCCACCAGGACGTCGTCGCCGATACGGGTGTCCTCGCGAACGAGGGCGTTGTGGCCCGTGGTGAAGCCGTCGCCGACCTCGACGTCGGCGTAGACGATGGTGCCGGCGCGAACCGTGGCGTCGTCGCCGAGTCTGGCCGGCGGGGCGTCGGGGTCGTGTGAGTAGCCGACGGTCGCGCCGTCGTCGATGGTCGCGTTCGCTCCGGTTCGGGCGCGTGTTTCTCCCGTCACGGCCGTACACCTCGGTCGCGGGTCGTGCGAACCGGGTCGGCGATCCGTGCGGGGACACGTGGCTCCACCGGGACGAGTACCGTCGTTGGAGGGGGGGAGTGGTCGGTCATCGGTGGGCGGTTTCGGTCAGGACGATCGAGTGACTGTCACTGCGTGTGGTCTCGTCCGGGTAGAGTCCGTTCTCACATATGTGTTTTCCCATCCGATAGCCAGCACCGACCGGTTCGGGACACGAGGCGGCGCGGGCCCGCCGGGACCCGACAACGGCGGTCCGTTTCGGCGGGCCGTTCCCGTCGGATCGGTAGATTCACGGCCGGCGACCGGATTAGGGCGCACAACCGACGCATGGCCACGGACCACACCCCGACCGACCCCGCCGGCGGACGGACCGACGGATGAAGACGCTGCTCGTCGGGCTGGACGCAGCGTGTGAGCCGGTGTTCGAGACGCTCGCAGCCCAGGGTGCCGACCTCCCCGCGATCGACGGGATCCGCGCCGACGGGGCGAGCGGGCCGCTCGAATCCCAGATCCCGCCGTGGACCCCGAGCGCCTGGCCGTCGCTCTACACCGGCGTGAACCCGGGTAAACACGGCGTCTACGGCTTCCTCGACTTCGAGGGCTACGACTGGGACGTCGTGAACGCGACCCACGTCCGCGAGCGCGCGCTCTGGGAACTCCTCGATACGGAGGGAACGAGCAGCGTGGTCGTCAACGTGCCCGTCACCCACCCCCCGCGGGAGTTCGACGGCGCGTTGATCCCCGGCTACACCGCCCCCGACTCGCCGACGTGCCAGCCCGAGGGGCTCCTCGACGAGGTTCGGCGCGAGATCGGCGGCTACCGGGTCTATCCCCGCCACACCGGCGGCGGGGAGACGACCGCCGAGGAGAAGGTCGCGGAGTACCGCGAGACGGTCCGAATGCGCGGCGAGGCCTTTCGGTATCTCGCGGACCGGTTCGACCCCGAGTTCGGCTTCGTCCAGTTCCAGAACACCGACACCGTCTTTCACGAGTGTCCGGGCGACCGCGACGCGCTTCGGGCGGTCTACGAGGCGGTCGACGACCAGATCGGCGCGACCCTCGAATCGTGCGACCCGGACGTCGTGGTGCTGGCGAGCGACCACGGCATCGGGAAGTACGAGGGCTACGACGTGCGCGTGAACACCCTCCTCCGCGAGGAAGGATTCGTCGAGACCACACAGGGCGGCGGGATGCCCTCGTGGGACGTCATCCGGGACGAGGAGTTCCTCGACGACCGTGCCGAGAGTGACGATGGAAATGCGCTCCTCGAACGCGCGATGGGGCTGGCGACGCGCGCAGGGGTCACCAGCCAGCGGGTCGACGCCGCGCTCTCGCGGCTCGGCCTCGCGGAGTTCGTCGTGCGCCACGTCCCGAAGTCGATGGTCCGCGCCGGCACCGAGGGGGTCGATTTCCCGCGTTCGACCGCCTACGCCCGCTCGCACATCGAGTGTGGCGTCCGGCTCAACGTCGCGGGTCGCGACCCCGAGGGTGTGGTGGCTCCCGAGGAGTACGACGCGGTTCGGGAACGGCTGGTCGAGCTGTTGTCTGGGGTCGAAACGCCGGACGGGGAGCCGGCCTTCGACGACGTCGCACCGCGTGAAGAGTACTTCGAGGGGCCGCACGTCGAGCACGCGGTCGACATCGTGCTCGTGCCGCGTGCGTTCGACAACTTCCTCGCGACGGGGCTCCGCGAGTCGGTGTTCGGGCCGCCCACCGAACCCTACAACCACAAACGCGACGGTTTCGTTGCCGTCTCGGGGGCGGGCGTCGACGCCGACGCGTCGCTCGACGGGGCGCACCTGTTCGACGTCGCCCCGACGGTGCTCGCGGCGCTCGGCCTCCCGCGCGGCGACCACATGGACGGCGAGGTGCTGCCGGTGGTGGAGGCCGCCGGCGAGCGGACGTACCCGGAGTTCGAACCGCGAACGCGCGAATCGACCGACGAGCGGGCCGTCGAAGCACGACTCTCGGACCTTGGATACCTCGAATGAGCATCACCATCAGGAACGCGACGGACGACGATCTGGAACAGTGGGATTCGTACGTGGACCGGTCACCGCACGCGAACCCCTTTCACTACCGGAGGAGCCTCGCGGCGCTCGCCGACTACGCGAACGCCGAGTGCCACCACCTGGTCGGCTACAAGGGCCAGGAGGTCGTGGGGATCTTCCCCGTCTTCGAGGTCACGCGGTTCGGGGTCTCGACCGCCTTCTCGCCCCCGCCGGGCCTCCTCGTACCGTATCTCGGCCCCGCCCTCCTCAACATGGGGAAGCTCAAACAGCGCAAACGCGAGCGCCGTCACGAGCGCTTCGTCGACGGCTGTTTCGAGTGGATCGACAAGGTGGTCGACCCGCGCTACACCCACGTCCGGAGCGATTATCGCTACACGGACCTCCGGCCGCTCGAATGGAACGAGATGCGGGTCTCGCTCGGGCACACCTACACGGTGGACCTCTCGGTTGGCGAAGACGCGCTGTTGAAACGGTTCAGCTCCGACGCCCGGAGCAACGTCCGCGACGGCCCGCCCGAGAACTGCGTGGTCGAGGAGGGCGGCGAACGCGCGATCCGCCGGATCGTCACCCAGGTCTACCGGCGCTACGAGTCCCAGGGTAAGTCCTACGGCGTCACGCCGGGGCTCGTGCTCGCCCTCCGCGACGGGCTCGACGAGGGCCGCCTCCGGCCCTACGTCTGCCGGGTCGACGGTCGGTTCGCCGGCGGGATGATAACCCTCGAAGACGACGACACGATCTACCGGTGGCAGGGCGGCGCGAAACACGACGCGGGCGTCCCGGTGAACGACCTCGTCGACTGGCACATCATGCGCGACGCGATGGACCGCGGGATCGATTCCTACGACCTCGTGGGAGCCGACGAACGCCGACTCAATCGGTACAAAGCGAAGTTCGACCCCGAACTCAGGACCTACCACGAGGCCGAGCGCGCGGGCCCCGCGATGGCGCTGGTGCGCGAGGCCTACACTCGGTTGCAGTAACGCGGTCTAAGGGGATTGACGAGTTTTCGATAGCGCCACGAATCGTCGTCGGTGCCGTCCTCGACCTGTGCTTCGTCCCGAGCGCCCGTCGGCCCGCCGTCGTCCGGGCTGGCGGGCGTGTTCTCCTCGTTCTCGTCGCCGTCATCGGTAGTCGTTCGATCGCTCGTACCGGGAGGTGGTCCTCGGTACGAATACGCGCACGACCCGAAGGAAGATGGAAGAACGGAGCGGGAGACGATGGAGAACCGAAACGCCGGTCGCTTCGGTAGTCAGCCGAACATCTGCCGCATCACGGGATGCATCTCCATCAGCTGTTCCTCGGCGATCTCCTCGTAGAGCTTGTAGGTGATCGACACCGTGAGCAGGAGGCCGGTCCCCGAGACCAGCCCGATGGTGCCGAGCATGTTCGCGCCGACCGCGAGCACGCCCACGAGCGCCCCGCCGATCACCGTGACCTGCGGGATGTAGCGTTCGAGCACCTTCTCGATCACGCCGGGGTTCTGGCGGAAGCCCGGGATCTGCATCCCGGAGTTCTGGATCTGCTGGGCGGTGGATTCCGGACCCATGTCCGCGGTCTCGACCCAGAAGATCGCGAAGATCGCGCCGCCGACCACCATGAACGTGAGGTCGACGCCGACGCGAATGAGCACCTGCCAGACCTCGGCGCTCACGCTCCCGGCCCACCACTGCCAGTCCTGTGGCTGGTAGATCGGGGCGAGGTAGTAGAACAGCCCGCCCGTGGGCTGGCCCTGGCTCCCGTAGACACCGAGCCACGGCGGCAAGCCGATCTGGGAGTTGAGGATGCGCCCGATGAACTGGATGTTGGCCTGGAGCGCCCGCACGAGGATCATCGGCAGGACGCTCGCGTAGATGAGCTTCACCGGGAAGCGTCCCCGCGCGCCCTTGACGCGGGCGTGCGAGAGCGGGATCTCCACCCGGACGCTCTCGGCGTAGACGACCACCACGAAGATCAACACCGTGGTGAGGAGCGCGACGATCTGTCCGGGGCCGAAGAGGATCGTCTGGAGCCCGTCGGCCGTCAGCGGCGAGGCCTCGATCGACCCGGTGAGGATCCCGAACCAGCCGGCGAGGAGCTGTCCCTGCCCGAAGATCCCGAGCATCAGCTGCTCGCTGATACCCGCGATGATGAACAGCCCGATCCCCGAGCCGACGCCCCACTTCGAGACGACCTCGTCCATGAACAGGATGAGGACGCCGCCGACGAATATCTGGGCGAACAACACGAGCTGAACGCCGAGCGTACCGATACCGAGCGAGGCGGCCACGTCGCCGCTCGGGGGCAGAAAGCCCGAGAACACGATCGGGAGGCCGGTGATGCAGATCATCACCAGCACGAGGAACTTCTGGAGCCCCTGATAGAGCACCTGGTCGCGCGGGTCGTTGGTGTCGAGGCCGAGCAGGTTGGCACCGCCGAGGAGCTGGAGCACGATGCTCGCGGTCACGATCGGGCCGATCCCGAGCTGGAGGACCGTCCCCTGACTCAGCGCGAGGATCGACCCGAACTGGCCGAACGGGTTGCTCCCGGTGCCCTGTAGCCCGTACAGCGTGACGTTCGTCAGGAAGAAATACAGTACGAGCACGCCCGCGGTCCACGCGAGCTTGCGTCTGAACGGGATGTGGCCCTCGGGCTGTGTGACCGAGGGCATCCGCGTCAGAACCGGTTCGGCGGTCTCCTTCCAACCCATTTAACGGTTACTCGGACTCCGCGTTTGTAGCTTCTTCGTCCGAGTCCTCGTCGTCGTCCGCCTCCGCGTTGCGTTCCTCGCCGCGCTCGCTCAGGGTCGCTTCCCCGCCCGCGTCGGCGAGCAGGTCGCGCGCGCTCTCGGAGAACGCGTCGGCGGTCACGTCGAGCGACTGGCGGACCTGTCCGCCGCCGAGCACCTTCACCACGTCGGCGTCGTAGCCGTCCTCGACGATGTCGCGGGCGTCGAGCGCGAACCCGTCACCCGTCTCCTCGGCGAGGCCGTCGGCGGCGTAGAGCGCCGCGTCCTCGTCGAGTTCGCGGACGTCGACCGTCCGCACGTCCTCGGTGGTCTTCTCGGGCCGGCTGAAACCGTGCTTGCCGAGCGGCCCGTAGTTGTGCTTTTCGTGCTTGTCGCGTCCCGCACGACCGCGCCCGCCACGGTGGCCGGCCCCACGTCGGTTCTTGTGGGTGCCGCCGCTGTGGGTGCGCGAGCCGCGCTGGCGTCGTTTTTTGGAAGTCATCGTCGTGTGGTCACCGCATCGCGCTCAACAGCGCGTCGATCTCGTCCGAACTGTGCTTGCCGAGTTCGCCGCCCTCGGCGGTCGGGTGTTTCACGCCGTTGTGTCCGCCGCGCGGCGGGTGGAGCCGGAGCGAGGGCGAGAGCCCGGCGTCCTGAAGCGTGGTCTCCTCGGCGAGCAGCGCCTCCGCGAGCGCCGAGAGGTCGTCGTAGTCGGTGTTCTCGCCCACCCACTCGTCGTCGACGTCCTCGTCGCCCTCGGCGGGTTCGCCGCGGGTTTCGAGCACCGTCGCGAGCACGCCCGGGCTGGGTTCGCCGTAGGCCACGTAGTCGTTGACCTTCGTGATCATGCCCCGGTAGGTGTCCGTCTCGGGCACCAGCGTACAGTGGTTGGTGCTGTGCATGTTGAGCATCGAGAGGGTGTCCCGAACGCCCTGCTCCATGTTGACCTCGCCGCGGACCTGCACGAGCGCTTGCATCACTCGACCACCTCGCGTCGCTTCTCGCGGGCACGTTGTGGCATCCGGGACTGTGAACCGTTCCGGAGCGCGTTGTACGTCGCCTTCGCGAGGTTGACCGTCGTCCGGGTGTTGCCGTTCGACTTCGTCCAGGCGTCCTGGACGCCAGCGAGTTCGAGGATGTGCCGAACCGTCTCGGCGGCCGCGAGGCCGAGCCCCTGCGGAGCGGGGATGACCTCGACGGTGACCGAGCCGGCCTTGCCCTCGGTGCGGCGGGTCAGGGAGTTCACACCGCCCGCGCGGTCCTCCCACGAGCCCGAGCCGCGGTCGACGCTGATGATGTTGAGCTTCGCGACCTCGATGGCCTTCTGGATCGCCGAGCCGACCTGGTCGTCGCGGCCCTCGGCGTAGCCCACGTAGCCGTTCCGGTCGCCGATCACGACCACACACCGGAACTTCACCCGCCGACCGGAGTCGGTCATCCGCTGGACCATGTTGATGTCGAGGACCTCGTCCTCGAGCGAGAGCAACTGGTCGGTGATCTCCGGTTCCTTCAGGGGGAGCCCCGAGTTGAGGGCGTCCTCCATCGTGGTGATCTCCTCTTCGGCGACCAGTTTGCCGAGCCGCGTGCGCGGCTCCCAGCCGCGTCTACTCATCGTCGCCTCCGAGTTCGTGGTCGAATTCGTCCATGATGGTCTGTCGTGTCTCCTCGAAGTGCTCGGGGAGGTCGGTCGCGTCGAACTCGCCCGAGTAGAGCGGCTCGTCGCGTGATTCGGCGTAGTCGGCGATGTGCTCCCCGCTGGTGCGTTCCCAGTCGGCGAACACCGATTCGTTGTGCGGCACGTCGAGGCCGGCGTCGATCGCGCCCTCCTGCATCGCGAACAGCTTGTTGCCGGGCGTCGCGGTGTTGAGGCCGATGTCGAGCACCGCCTCGTTCACGCCGTTCCCCTTCGCGCGCAGTCCGGCGAGCAAGCCCGTGAGGTACGCGCTCGGGAGGTTCCCCGTGGGGGCCTCCCAGCCGAACTCGGCGAGGTCCGCCGAGTTCGCGCCCGCGTGCGTTTCGTCGCCGTCGGGACTGGGGCTCACCAGCTGCGCCCTGACGTGGCGATTGCTTTTCCGCGCAACCAGTCGGGGTTTGCCTGATTTCAACAGGCGCAACCGCTGATGGTAGTCCGTCCGGACCTCGCGCCGGCGGCGCATCGGTACGTTGTATCGTGGTCCTGTGGCCATTAGTCGTCCTCCGTTTCGATGTCGATGTCGTAGCTGTTCTCGGCGAAGGCAACGAGGCGCGCCACGCTGTCGAACTCGCCCCCACCCGCCTTGTCGTAGAGCGTGCGGTACTGGGTGCGGTCGAGCGTGCCGTCGGCTCGAAGCTCCTTCAGCCGGCGGCGCTGGGCGCGGATCCGCGAGACCCACGCGTCCTTTCGGTTCTGGCGCGCGCCGGCGGTCCCGCGTCGCGTGCCGGGGCCGCTGCGGTGGCCGGCGGCGCGCTGGGCGTCGCGTTCGCGCGCCCGACCGCGGGAGTTCGTCTTCGCGTTCTTCGATTCTATCGTGCCGTCGGCGACCAGCTCGCGGACGTCCTCGCGGGTGATCGCTTCCGCGATCTCGTCCTGGTTCTCGGGGTCGAACCAGACGCGGTTCTCCCCGACGTCGAGGACGTCGGCGGCGAGCCGGCGCTGTGCGCTGAGGTCACTCATCTGTTTCCACCTCGACTTCGACGTAGGTCGGGTTCAGTACCCGGATCCCGTCGCTCTCGGCCTGCTCTTCGATGCGTTCTCGCTTCCGACCGCCGACCGACGAACCGATCCGCACGGCCTGGGTGTCGCCGTCGACGCCCTCCAGGTCGTCGGTGTTCTCGACGCGGACCTCCTCGAACCCGCTGGGGTGGAGACCGCGAACGGCCTCGGTGGTGCGGTAGCCCGCCGAGACCTTCGCGCCCTTGCCCTTGATGCCGCGGCGCTGTTTCGAGAGCGTCCCGCGGGGTCGCCGCCACGAGGTCGAGACCCGCTTTTTCTTGTGGTGGTCCTGACGGTTGAACTGCGGCTTCGACTTCCGGCGACGCCGCGTGAGCAGCCGCCCGGTCTCGTCGTCGAGGTCGGGCGTCTTGTCCACGAGCCCGCGCGGTTCGAGTTCGGTCTCGACCGCTTCGTCCTCCGTGGCTTCGGTCTCGTCCTCGACCGCCGCCTCGGTCTCCTCCTCGACTTCGAGCCCGCCGACGTCGGCCTTGATCCGGGCCGCGAGCGCGTTGCCCACGCCCTCGACGGCGGTGAGGTCCGACTGTTCGGCCTCGCGGAGGTCCTCGACCGTCTCGAAGCCCGCCGCGCGCAGCGCCTCGGCCTTCTCCTCGCCGACACCGCTGACGTCGGCGAGGTCGTCGGGAGCCTCGTCGGACTCCTCGGCCTCGGCGGACTCGTCGTCCGCTTCCTCGTCGACGTCGAGGTCGTCGACGTCGGCCTTGATCCGGGCCGCGAGCGCGTCGCCGATGCCCTCGACCGCGGCGAGGTCGTCCTGGTCGGCGTCCTCGAGGTCCGCGACCGTCTCGTAGCCTGCGTCGACGAGCGCTTCGGCTTTCCCCTCGCCGACGCCGTCGACCTGGGTGAGCTCCTCAGCTGCCACCGGCGGTCACCTCCGCTCGCTTCGGTTTCTGGGTGATGTAGACCCCGTCCTGGAACACCCGGACGTCCTTGCCGCTGACGCGGGTGAGCTGTTCGATGTCCGCGGCGGTCTGGCCGACGTCGTCCTTGCTGGGACCCGAGAGCGTGAGCTGCTCGTCGTCGACGTCGACCTGGGTGTCGCCGTGGATCCTCGTGCGGCGCGGTGCGCGCTCGCCGAGGAAGTTCTGGATCACCACTTCACCGTCCTCGACACGCACCTGCATCGGGAAGTGCGAGTAGAACACTTCCATCTCGTAGGTCCAGCCCTCGCTGACACCGTGGAAGGCGTTCTGGATGTGGCTGGTGAACGTGCCGACGATGGCGTTGGTCTTCGCGTCCTCGGCGGCGGTCTCGATGACCACTTCGTCGCCGTCGACGTCGACGGAGACGTTCGGGTACCAGAGTCGCCGCGTGACGGAACCGTTCTCGCCGGAGATTGTGAGGTCGAAGCGCTCCGTCTCGGCGCTTGCCCCGTCCGGTATCGTGAATCGTTCTTCTGTCATTGGTCTAGTAGACGTAGGCGAGCACCTGCCCGCCGAGACCCTGTTCGCGGGCCTCGTAGTGGCTCATCACGCCGTGGCTCGTCGTGACGATCAGCGTGCCGTAATCCCGCGCTGGGAGGAACCGCTTCTCCCACTTCTCGTAGCCGTCGGCCCCGGTGGAGTACCGGGGCTTGACGACGCCACAGCGGTTGATGGCACCGTTGAGTTCGACCTCGAACGTCCCGGCCTTGCCGTCGTCGAGGAACTCGAAGCCGGAGATGTAGCCCCGGTCGTAGATGACTTCGAGCACCGAGCCGATGGTGTTCGAGGCGGGTCGGACGGTCAGATCGAGCTTCCCGACGCTCTCGGCGTTGTCGAGACCGCTGAGGGCGTCGGCGAGTGGATCGTTGTCGGTCATTGGTATTTCTCGAATCCCATGCCGCGGGCGATCTCGCGGAAGCACTGCCGGCAGAGCCAGATGTTGTACTTCCCGACGAGGCCCTGCTTGCGACCACACCGCTGGCAGGCCTCGAGCTGGCCCGTTCGCTTCCCCGTGTGCTCGCCCGTTTCGACGTCGTTCCCGCTATCGGTTTCGCTTTCGCTCATTGTACCTCCATGTCGTATTCGGCTTCGAGGAACGCCACCGCGTCCTCGGTGTCGAGCCGGTGACGGCTCGGCAGCTTCCGGGTGACCTTGGTTCGTTTCGCGACGCGCGATCCCGGTCGTGCGAGGTGAACGGTCACGTCGAGACCGTAGATCCCGATGTTCGGGTCGTACTCCTGGCTCGGGAACTCGGTGTGTTCCTCGATGCCGAAGCTGAAGTTGCCGGTCTGGTCGAACTGCGAGCGCGAGACCGCGGCGAGGTCGAGCGCGGTGTCGAGGAACGTCTCGGCGGACTCGCTCCGGAGGGTGACCTTCGCGCCGATCGGGTCGCCCTGCCGGATGCCGAACTCGGGCTCGGTGGCGTTCGCGCGCGTCCGGACGCCCTCCTGGCCCGTGATGGCCTCGAGGATCTCCTCGGCGTTCGCGAGCTCGCGCCCGCCCTGGCCGACGCCCATGTGGACGACGACCTTCTCGACGACGGGTTCGCGCATCTCGTGGAACTCGGCGGCTTCGCTCACTCGTCGTCACCTCCCTCGTCGGCTTCCTGCTCGTCCTCGCCGGTCGTGGTGACGGTCTCCTCGTCGTCCTCCTCGACGAAGTTCTCGTCGATGACGACCACGTAGTCGGCGATCGTCTCGAAGCCCTCGCCGTCGTCCTGGCTCACCAGGACGTTGTTCGGCGAGCTTCCAGGCGTGACCTGGATCTCGTCGATCTCGCCGATCTCGCCAGCGTGCTGCCCGCGGACGGCGGTCACCAGCGCGCCCTCCTCGTAGGGGAAGTGCGCGAGGATCTCGTTGTCGGTGTCGACGACGATCGAGTCGTTGCCGGCGTAGTCGCCCTCGTCGATCTCGAGGGTGCGACCGTCGTGGAGCGAGAGCTGCGTGTTGCCACCCGGCACCTGCCGCTTGCCCTCGATCTTGCCGAGCTTCGAGTCGGCGTCCGCGGCGTCGATCGGCGTGAGCGCCAGCCGGCCGCCCTCGTCGGGGAACACCCGGTAGTGCTCGTCGCGCTCGGCGAACTCGACGATGTCGAACATCCCGATCGGGCGCTGTTCGTCGCTGAGAGTCTCGTTGTTGACCAGCACGGAGCCCTGGTTCAGCGCGTAGCGCGCCTCTTTCCGGGAGTCGACGTAGCCGAGGACGTCCCGGAGCAGGATGAGGAGCGGAACCCCGTCCTCGCCGTGCGGGCCGGCGGTGGCCTTGACGGTGAAGGTGGCGGTCTTTCGCTCGACCGGCCAGGAGTTCGGCACCGAGAGCCGTTTCTGGTGCTTACTCATCGTCGTCGCCCTCCAGTCGGTCCTCGCGACGCGAGTCGTCGAGGGTGAGGTCCGTGATCCGGAGGTTGCTCGCGTCGAGCGAGCGCGGGACGTCCTCGCCGTCGGCGGTCTCGACGGTTATATCCTCGACGTCGACGGTCGTGGCCCGGAGGTCGACGCTCACGACCTCGCCCTCCTCGCCGGCGAAGTCCCCGCGCATGACCTCCACGGTGTCGCCCGCGTTGACGCGGGCGCTCCGTTTGCCGTACTCCTCGCGGAGGTCGCCCGAGAGCGTCGCACGGACCTGTCGGTGCTTCTCGTGGAGCGGCGCGCGCTCCGTTCGTGTGCGTTGTTTGTGTGGTTGTTTGCTCATTGCGATGTGGTTAGACGATCATCGTTGCCGCGCTCGCGATCGAGCCGAACCGTTCGGCGACCTCGCGCGCGATCGGCCCGCGGAGTTCCGTTCCACGGGGGTCCTCGTTCTCGTCGACGATGACCGCGGCGTTGTCCTCGAACTTGAGGCGGGTGCCGTCGGGTCGTCGGATCGGCTTTCGCTGGCGGATCACGACGGCCTCGAGCACCTGCCGGCGCATCTCGGGCGTCCCCTTCGTCACCGACACCGTGATCTTGTCGCCGATCCCGGCCTTCGGGTGGCGGTTCTTGGTGCCGTGATAGCCGGAGACGCTGATCACGCGGAGCTGGCGTGCGCCCGTGTTGTCGGCACACGTCACCAGCGAGCCCTTCTCGAGACCCTGCGTGACGTCGGCCGAGAGGGCTTCCATCAGGCCTCACCTCCGTCCTCGGCCTCGGCGACGCTCTCCTCGATGTCGCTCATCGCGGCCTCGCTCTCGGCGTCCGAGGGACCCGAGAGGCTGGCCGCGCCGAGGTCGCGGTCGGTGTCGATCCGGCCGACCACGACGTGGGATTTGGTCTTCGAGAGCGGGCGGGTCTCGGCGATCCGCACCGGCTCGCCCACCTCGATCTCGAGGCACTCGGGCGCGTGCGCGGGCGTCCGCGAGCGCCGTTTCATCGCTCGGTCGTACTTCGGAACCGCCACGTCGTATTCGCGTTCGACGACGGCCGATCTGTCCATGTCCGTCGAGACCACCACGCCGTCGACCGTCCCGCCGCGCACGGACAGCGTGCCGTGGAACGGACAGTTCGGGTCGTCGCAGGTCGCCTCGGGTTCGTCTACGTTGAGTCCTAACGCCATTTCGAATCACTGCTCAGTTCGGTCCGCCGTGCCGGCGGCGCGAGGAGTCGAGTCCCCTCGACGGTGACGAACGCCGAGTCGGTCTCGGACTCGCCCGTGAGGTCGAACTCGAAGGTCGCACCGGCCTTCGGCACCTGTTTCGTCCGCGTCGAGTCGGTCTCGACCCGGAGGGTGGATTTCGTCTCGCTCACGACACGACCCTGAGTCCCGACGAGCGACGGATCGTCGGCCGCCGCCACTCGCGCGGGAAGCCCGCAGAGTTCGTGTCGCGCGACCGTCTCCGGCGTCACCGCCATCACGCGGCCTCCTCGTCCTCGTTCTCGTCGAGGTCGCCTTCCTCGTTGCGGATGGTTTTGAGCCGTGCGATGGTGCGCTTGAGTTCCCCGATGCGGCCGGGGTCCTCGGGTGCGCCACCTGCCGCCTGGACAGCCCGAGAGTTGAGGAGTTCGGTTTCGAGCTCCTCGAGTTCGGCCTCGCGCTCGGCCGGCGTCATGTCGCGGATCTCCGCGGCGTAGAGGATCGCCATCAGTTCTCCGCCTCCACGAGGTCCTCGGCACCCTGCTTGATGCGCTCGGCGAACGCCGCGCCGATGCCCTCGGCCTCGGCGAGGTCGTCCTCGCTCGCGGCCTGGACGTCCTCGACCGACTCGAAGCCGGCCTCGCGGAGCGCGTCGGCTTTCGCGTCGCCGACGCCGTCGATCGCGGTCAGCCCTTCGACCGACTCCATCTCGTCGAGGAGCGCCTCGGCGTCGGCCTCGGTCTCCTCGGAGAGGTCGTCGTCGACGTCGGGCTCGGCCGCCGAATCGGGGGGCGAGGTCTCGGCCGCGCCCTCCTCGGTCTCGACGGCCTCCTCGATGACCTCCTCCTCGGCGAGGTCGTCGGTCTCGGGGGCCTCCTCGCCGGTGAGTTCGAACTCCTCCTCGGAGTCGGACTCCTCGGGGCCCGCGACGGGTTCGCCCTCGCCCTCGTCGAGCAGGGCGTCGACCTCGTCGCCGGACTCGATGTCCTCGGGCACGAGGTCGGAGACATCGACGTCCTCGCGGATGCGGAAGTCGTCGGGGAGCTCGGCGTTCGGCGGGATGATCCGCACCGTGACGCCGATCGTCCCGAGCTTCATCACCGCGACGCCGTTGCCGCGGTCGACGATGTCCTTCGAGGGCTCGCCGTTGTGCTTGATGTAGCCCCGGTTGAACTTCTCGTCGCGCGAGCGCGCGCCCGTCACCTTCCCGTTGAGGGTGATCTCCGCACCGCGTGCGCCCGCGTCCATGATCCGGTCGATCGTGGTGTGGCCGGCCTTCCGGAAGTACCAGCCGCGTTCGAGGGCGTTCGCCAGCCGGTCGGCGACGATCTGGGCGTTGAGGTCGGGTTCGTCGACCTCCTGGACGTCGATCTGGGGGTCGTCGAGGTCGAAGCGCTCTTCGAGCTCGGTGGTGACCTTCCGGATGTTCTTGCCACCCTTGCCGATCACCATACCGGGTTTCTCGGCCCGCAGGACGATCTGGGTGCCCATCGGGGTCTTGGCGAGTTCCATCCCGCCGTAGCCCGCTCGCCCCAGCTCCTCGGCGAAGAACTCGTCGATCTGGGTGCGCTGCATCCCGTCCTCGATGAACTGCTGTTCGGTCGCCATCAGTTCTCGACCTCCCGGTCTTCGACGATCATCTCGACGTCGACCTCGGGGGTGTTCCAGGCGGTCGCCCGCCCCATCGCGCGGGGTTTGCGACCCTGGGACTCGCCGACCTTGTGGGCGGCGACGTGGCTGATGACCATCGCGTCGGGCTCGAAGCCGCCGTGTTCGGCGTTCGCGCCGACGTTTTCGAGCAGGTCGAGGAAGGCCCCGGAGGCCTTCTCGGGGTAGCGACCCGCGTCCCAGCCGTCGACGTCGCTCCGGTGGCCGACACCGGTGTTGTGCGACCGGAACGGGACCGATCGCGTGCCGTCGATGACGGCTTCGAGGTAGTCGCGGGCGTCCGCGATGGTCATCCCCTTGATCTCCCGGGCGATCTCCTTGCTGTGCTTGTGGCTCATGTGGCGCTCCCGGAGCATGGCTTTCGCCGTCTTCTCCGGGTCCGCGTCCACGCTGTAGCTGATTCCCATTGTGTTAGTTCCCCATCATTTGAGCGGTACGAACTTCGAGGACCGCGTCGCCCCGATGCCCGCCTGACCGTGTTCGACCGACGTCCGGGTGAGCTGGAACTCGCCCAGGTAGTGGCCGAGCATCTCGGGCTCGATGCGGACCCGCTCGAAGTCCTCGCCGTTGTGGATCGCGAAGGTCTTGCCGACGAACGCCGGGAGCACCGGCATGTCGCGCAGGTGCGTCCGGATCGGGTCGTTCGCGGTGGTCTCGTCGTCGGCCTCGCGGGCCTTCTCGAGGAGCTTCTCCTTCTCGACCGAGAGACCGCGCTCGATGCTGCGGCGCTTGCGCGCGGGCAGCAGCTCGGCGACCTCGTCGAGCTCCATCGCGTTCAGTTCCTCCATCGTGTGGCCGCGGTAGGTGAACTCGCCCTCACGGCCGGTTCTGTAATCAGAACTCATGGTCTACTTCCTCCCGGTTCGCCGCGAGGCGATGTCGCCGACCTTCCGGCCGGGTGGTGCGTCCCGCGAGATGCTCTTCGGCTGGCCGGGGTGCTGGCGGCCACCGCCACCGAACGGGTGGTCGGCGGCGTTCATCGCCACACCGCTCACACGGGGGTACTTCGTCCCGCGCGAGCGCATCTTGTGGTGTTTGTTCCCCGCCTTCACGAACGGCTTCTCCGTCCGGCCGCCGCCCGCGACCACGCCGATCGTGGCGCGACACTGCGGGCTGAGGCGTTTGATCTCGTCGCTCGGCAGCTCGACCACCGCGGCGTGGCGGTCGTGGGTGATCAGCTGGGCGTTCACGCCCGACGACCGCGCGAACTTCCCGCCGTCGCCGGGGTGGCTCTCGACGTTGCAGACCGGGATCCCCTCGGGGATCTCGGCGAGCGGGAGCGTGTTGCCGGGTTTGATCTCGGCGGTGACTCCAACCTGGAGCTCCTCGCCGACGCCGATGCCCTCCGGCGCGAGCACCAGCCGTCTGTCGCCATCGTCGAACTCGACGGCGGCGATCGGCGCGCTCCGGGCGGGGTCGTGTTCGATGTCGACCACCGTGCCCGAGACGACGTCGTCGCCCTCGACGGTCGGGTGGGAGAGTTCGGCCTTGTATCGGTGTGACGGCGCGCGGAACGTCGGCGTCCCGCGACCACGCCGCTGACCCTGGATCCGTCGTCCCATCTCAGAACACCCCCAGCCGCGAGGCGACGTCCTGTGCGTCGTCGTCCTCACTGAGCGTGACGGTCGCCTTCTTCTGTCCCCGCGGCGTGACCTGCGTGGTCACCTTCGTGATGGCGACGTCGAACTGCTCTTCGAGGTCCGACTTGACGTCGGCCTTGGTGGCGTCGGTCGCCACCACGAACTGGAGCTTGTTTCGGTAGTCCATCTCGTTCATCGCCTTCTCGGTGACGTAGGGGTATTTCATGACACTCATCGCGTCTCACCTCGGGTGAGACCGATGTGGCCGAAGCGCGCGACGCGTGCTTCGAGCCTCATCGGTCGGCCACCTCCTCGATGGCACTCTCGGTCCAGATCGTCAGCCGGCCCGCCTGCGTGCCGGGCGCGAGGTCCTCCGCGTTGACCTCCTGCGCGGTGGCGACGTCGGCCCCGGCGAGGTTGCGCGCCGCGCGCGAGGGCTCGTCGCTCGTGACGAACAGGATGGATTTGGCTCGTTTGTACTTCCGGCCACGGGTCGTCCCGCGGCCCGCCCGCACCGTCCGGTCCTCGGCGCGCTCGATGTCGCCGGCGACCCCGAGCGCGTCGAGGAGGTCGGCGACCTCGCGGGTCTTCTCGAACTCCTCGAACTCGTCGCTCACGACGAGCGGGAGGTCGCCCTCGAAGACGTGCCCGCGTTCCTCGACCAGTTCGGGGTCGGCCGTGGCCGCGATGGCGCTCTGGGTCGCGAGCTTTCGCTCCTTCGTGTTGACCTTCTGCGAACGGTCCTGTTCTTCCTTCGGCGGGTGTGCCGCGCGACCGCTGACGGCCTGGGGGACGCGCCGCGCCTGCCCGTTCGACTGGGGGACGTGGGCCATCCCGCGGCCGCTCCCCATCGATTCGGCGGGCGTGCGCATCCCGGCGTAGTCGTCGGCCCCGTGGGCCTGCGACCGGTTGGCCTGGGCGGCGCGCACCGACCGCGCGATGAGGTCGGGGCGGTACGGCGTCTCGAAGACCTCGGGGAGGTCGACCTCGCCCGCGTCCTCGCCGTCGGTGTCGAATTTGGTTACACTCATTGTCCTTGGTTGGAGGCCGTCGAGACGTACCGGACCTCGGGGTCGAGGCGCGGCTGGTCTCCGGGTCGGATCGCCGGTCGGAAGCGAACGAGTCGCTGGTCCGGACCGGGAAGCGATCCCTTCACGAGCGCGTAGGGGCCGTCGACCTCGCCGTAGCCGACGAAGCCACCTTCGGCGCTGGCGTCGTCGCCGTCGCCCACGCTCACGAGGCGCTTGTTGAGCTCCGTCCGCTGGTGGTAGCCCATCTGCCCCTGCTGGGGGACCGTCGAGCGCACGCGCGAGGGGTTCCACGGGCCGAGGTTGCCGATGCGACGCCGCCACCCCTGACGGGCGTGTTTGCCCTTGCGTTTCTGGACGCCCCAGCGCTTGACGGGGCCCTGGGTGCCCTTGCCCTTCGTGACGCCGGCCGCGTCCATGTACTCGCCGGGGCGGAACACTTCGGTCATGTTGTGTTCGCCGCCGCCGGCGATGAGGTCGAGACCGAACTCGACGCGCTCGGTGACGTCGCCACCGCCGATCCGGGTCTCCATCACGTCGGGTTTCTTCTTCGGGATGTTCGCCATCCCGCCCGGAACGGTGTGGGTGATGGCGCGGATCTCCGAGACGTCGCCGTCCTGGACGGCCTCCTCGAACGCCTCGGGGTCGGATTCGCCGTCCGGGACGTCGAGCGCTCTGTCTAGGTCCGCGTGGAACTCGTCGGTCCACGTCTCGGTGAGCGGGCGAAGTCCGTAGGGGGTCTGTTCGTAGGCTCGCAGGGCGACCGCGCGCATCGGGGGCGTCTCCACGACGGTGACAGGGACCGTCTGTTCCATCCCCTCGCGTGGCGAGTTCGCCGCGTCGTCGATCATCACGACGTGGCTCATACCGGCCTTGTAGCCGGCAAAGCCCTGCAGCCCGGGCTGTCCGTCGTCGTCGGGCCACGACCCGAAGCGCGCGACCTCGCTGCTCGCGCGCTTTCGCGGGCTGTAGCCCATCGAGCCTTTTCGTGGTCTGTTTGGTTGTACCATCTTGTGTGTTCCCTCTGTTACGGCAGGGTCAGGCAGGCGAGGGTCGCGAACACGGCCTCTTCCGTGCGGACCACCTCGCTGCCCTGGTTCGGAACCGTGTTGAGCCAGCGGTCGAACCCGCCGTTCGGTTCGGCGCTCGTCACCGACTCGACGTCGATGCCGAGCATCGCCGGCAGCCCTCGTTCGGGGGCCCCGAAGGCGACTGTCAGGTCGCCGCCGGGCCCGCCGGCCAGTGCTCCGAGTCCGTCCGCCGTCAGCGCCTCGCCGTGGCGCGACGTGGCGACCCGGAGCCCGGCATCCTCACGGCCGAGCGCCGCCGGGAGGTCCGTGCGGTCGACGGCGAACCCGGGTGCGGGTTCGTCGACGATCCGTGCGCGGACCGGTTCTCGCGAAGATATCCTGACGGTCACGCGTTCCCCCTCGCCGACCTCCACTCCGGGAGGCACGACGAGCGAGACCGGGTGTTGCAGTCCGCAATTGACCCGAACGCGCCCATCAGGGCCGACCTCGGTCACGATTCCCTGTCTTAACGACCCCGAACTCTGTGGTCCGGAGCCGGTCCGTGGGACGGGGCGAAGCGGCGGCAGGACACCGACGTACTCCAATTCCTCGCGCGTGCCCCAGGCCTCCTTTCGGAGGTAGGGGGCCGTCGCGGCGTACGCGAGTACCGTGGCGACGAATCCGCCACCCCATCGTCGGTTCCCGCCGTCGTCCGGAAAGACCGTGACGCGGTCGACCCGGAAGACGGTGGCCGCACGAGCCACGAGGCCGACCTTGTGGGTCGCCTCGCGTTTGTCGCTCGCCTCCCGACAGAGGGATGACGGCACGAGTACGCTACGTGTCATGCCGGCGCTTTCGCGCCGTGCCACTAGACTGTGGCGCTTTTACCGTATTGGGTCGTAAAAGGATAGCGCTTCGGCGGGCGCGTGCGCCGCGTTCACAGGGCGCGACGAAGCCCGTGTGGTGGGTTCTCCGTCCGGGGATTCGATTTCGATTCGGAACGCTTTTACCTTCCAGCGGGATACTGAGAGTGCAGGGCGCTGGTAGTGTAGTGGTATCACGTGACCTTGCCATGGTCACAACCCGAGTTCAAATCTCGGCCAGCGCACTTCTCTCGACGCAACTCCACGAGCGCTCGCTTCGTGATGGTGACGGCGACGTTGTAACGGTAGATTATAGCCGACATACGCTATTAGAGCCACGAGCGACAGCAGATGGCACCGCTCAGTAGGTTCCCAATTCGACCCGCATCGTGGGAAAACGGCCCCATTCTCGGAGCGTTTACAGAGGTTTAGCCACTATCTCACCTATGGACGTGGACGCAGAGGACGGCCGTGTCTATCTCCCGAAACACCTCCGGGAGAAGTTCGGCGACCGGTTCGAGCTCGTCGACCGCGGTGACCGGCTCGTACTTATCCCCGTCGACGAGGACCCACTGGCCGCGCTCCGCGAGGAGTTCCGCAACGTAGACGCTTCCGCCGAGGAGCTAAAACAGGGGGCACTAGACGAGGCGCTCGACGAGGCCGGCCCGTGATCTACGTCGAGGGGGATTTCCTGCTCGCGCTCATCAAGGAAGACGACTGGCTCGGAGAGCGGGCCGCGACACTTTACGAGAAACATCGCGAGGAGCTATGGACCTCGCAGTACGCCCTGCTCGAACTCATGCTGGTCGCCTACCGCGAGGACAGAAACGTCGAACGGGTCGTCGTGAACGCGAGTCGGCTGGTCGACGTTCGTGGCGACGTCGAAACCATCCTCGCGGCGGCGAGCCACGTCGAGGAACACGGACTCACGCCGCTCGATGCGCTCCATCTCGTGTCCGCCGGCGACGACGCGATCCTTTCGAGCGACTCGGCATACGACCCGTTCTCGGAGCGCGTCCGATTAGAAGAGTGACCGAGGTCGAAAGCGATCGGTGTTGTTCAGATGACCTCCGTCTCGATCTCGTCCAGTCCCTCGAAATCGGGATCGCCCGAAAACAGCGTTTCACAGCCGGTCATCATCGCAAGCGCGAGATGGATCGCATCGGCGTAGGATAGCTCGCGCTCGCCGCGCTGGTAGTACTTCTCGCGGAGCCGTGCGGCGGTCAGCGCGGCGTCGGCGGTGATCGGCACCACCTCCAGCTCCTCGAATCGCTGGATGGTTCCGACCACTCGTTCGGCGCGTTCCGCATCGAACTTCTCGCCGATACGGTAGCGGACCTCCATCAGAACCGTCGTCGCGACCACTCCACCCCGTTCGGGGATCCGTTCGAGCACCGCCTCGGCGTCGCGCCAGCGGTCGTCCGCGGCGAAGAACTCGATCCAGACCCACGAGTCGACGAATATCACTCGACGCTGCTCCAGCGCCGCTTCGATTCGCGTTGCATGGCTTCGATGTCGGTCTCGGTGAACTCGACCTCGTCACGGAGTTCCCGGAGTTCGTCGAGCGGCGCGTCCTCCTTCCGGAGTCGAACCGTGCCGTCCTCCGCGACCTCGAAGGAGACTCTCTCGCCCCGTTCGAGGTCCAGCCGGTCGCGGACCGCCTTCGGGATGGTTATCTGCCCCTTGCTCGTGACGGTCGCCTCGTGGACACTCATCTCGTACTCGTTTTCGTCGTCACGGAGCATCAATATTCTCCTTACTCGAAGGTTCGACCACCCGTTCCGAGGGCAGCGGAGGACCCGTGGTCAGTCCCGCTCGTACTCGACGAGTTCGACCCGCTGGTCGAGCGAGCCGTTCTCGTCGTAGATGGCGACGTAGGGCGCGCTGGAGAAGGCTTGCTGGGTGCAGACCTCCTGGGTGAGGGTGCCGTTGATCCGCGTCTCGACCACGTAGCAGTCGACGCCGGCGTACGATTCGGTGCCGGTGACCTCGATCTCCATCGACCCCTCGGCCGACTGCTGGGAGAACCGGTCGCCGACCGCGAGGTCCTCGCCGCCGACGGCACCGGCCCCGATGCCGCCGAGCTGGATCGCGACGAGGTAGCCGTAGATCGGCGACGTCACGAGCTGGGATTCGACCTCGCCGACCGGTCCCGTGACGGTCGATTCGGCCGAGTCGCCGCCGAGCTTGTAGCTGGTCGTCACCGTCGCCCGGCCGTTCTCGACGTCCGTGACCTCGAAGGCCATCCGCCCGGTGCCCTCCTCGGCCGATTCGATCTCGAAGACGTACCGACCGGGCTTCGAGAGGTTGAACCACTCCTCCTCGGCGTCGAGCGAGCCGTCGTTCGACGGGCCGCTCTCCGAATCGCCGGACGAGTCGCTCTCGCCACCGGCGTTCGAACTACTGCTACTACCACTACTACCACTGGCCGCAGCGGTGTCGGCATCGCCGGACGAATCGGTCCCCGAGCCGCTTGACGAACCCGAATCGGCGGCCGTGGCGTTCCCGCCCCCGCTCGTGGCGGGTTCGGAACCGCCGTCGCCGCCGGATCCGGCGTTCGAGGCCGTGGGTGTTCCATCGTCCCCCGAGCCGCCGAGGCCGCCGAGGCCGGTACAGCCCGCGAGGACGACGACGAGGCAGACGAATATCGTTTGAACTGCGTGTCGTCTCATCGAGTGGGGTTCCGTGATCGGTCGAGCGGTTCGAACGCGAACGAGGCGACGATCCGCTCGGCGGTCGCCTCGAACCCGGTCGTGTCGTTCCAGTCCACCCCGAGGGTGTAGCCGGTGCGGTCGTCCCGAGCGAAGAGGTACGAGAGCCACCATCGCTCGCCGGAGTCCCCGACGTAGGTACAGTCGACGACGACGCCCTGGTGGTCGTCCCCCGGCTTCCGTTCGCGGTGGCTACGGAGTTCGAGCGAGTGGACGTGGTCGTCGTCGGCGAGTTCGGTCAGGAACGTCGCGGCACACGCCGCAGGGTCGAACCGGGTCGTCTCGACGAACACCGCCGCCCCGGCACCGCTCCGGCGGCTTTCGAGGACGACGCCAGAGAGGTCGGATTCGACCGACCAGTCGGCCGGGTACGCGAGTCGGTAGCCGTACCGGTCGTCGGTGTAGACGGCGAACTCGGGCTCGTCGCTCGACCCGCCGTCGGTTTCGACGGTGGTGGGTGTTCGAAATCGCTCGTCCGCGGTCGTCCCGGCCGGGGTGAGCGCCGCCGGGAGGAACGGTTCGAGCGCGGTCGCTTTCATCGCCCGCTCACACCAGCCGGTCGGCGAGGGTCGCCACGATCGGGAGACGGACCGTCCGTCCCTGGTAGGCCCTGAGGATGAGGTAGAGCCACACGGCGACGGCTCCGACGGTGACCGCGAGCCAGACCAGCCCGAGGACGAGCGAGAGGAGGCTCCCGACGAGGAACAGCCCGGAACTCCCGCTGAACGTCGCCACGGAGATGGCCGTGCCGACGAAACTCAGCCCGATGGAGACGGCCACGACGACGGCCGACAGCGCGATGCTCTGGGCGGCGTGCCACCGAACGAACTCGTCTTCCTTCTCGATGAGGTAGAATATCAGCCCGGAGACGAAGCCGAAGACGTACGAGAGCGCCCCGGCGACGTTGCTGTCCAGTCCGGATTCGTTCTCGACCGCCGTGGTCGTGGTCTCGGTCTCCCCGTCGAATTCTTTGGTACTGCTTGCCATTGGTCTGCTCCGGTGGCGGCCGGGCCGGTCGTGCGACCGCCGCTCGACCGCCGTCGAGTGAGGAGTGGTTCGGATCCCAGTTATAGGCTCCGAGCGGCACGGTTTCAGTCGACGGGACGGTTTCAGGTCGTGAAACGGTCACCGGGTTCGGGCATCGTCGGGCCGTCGAACCGAGCGGCGAACACCGGTCGGTCACGACCCGTCTTCCCTCGATGGCGAACGTTCGTTGAAGCAACAGTTAAGATGCTGTGACAGAGATTCACTGTCGAGGATGGAGACCGAACGGCTCATCGACCTCGTCAGGCGAGCGCCGGTGCTCGAAGCCCTCCGGTCGACCGGGGGGATGGACCGGCGAGAACTCGAACGTCACCTCGGGGTGTCGAAGTCCACGGTCCATCGGTTCGCCCGAGCGCTCCGCGAGGAGGGGCTGGTCGAGCGGTCCGCGGGCGAGTTCGTGCTCACCCCGCTGGGCGAGGTGAGCACCGAGACGCTCGTCGAGTTCGAGACGACCATCGAGACGGCGTGGGCGGTCGCGCCGGTGCTGGAGGCCGCCGACGCCCACGACGTCCGTCTCGATATCGCGGCCTTCGCCGACGCGACGGTGACGACCGCCGAACCCGGCAACCCGTATCGCCCGGTGAGCCGGTTCATGTCGCTGGTGGCCGAAACCGAAACGCTCCGCGGGCTCGACCCCGCCTCGATCAACCCGCTCCACCTCGACGAGATCTACGAGCGTATCGTCGACGGGATGCGGACGGACGCCGTCTTTCCACCCGAAGTGGTCGAGGAGCTCCTCGAAACCAACCCCGAGCGGGCGGAACACGCCTTCGCGAGCGGGAACCTCTCGCTTCGGGTCCACGACGACCTCCCGTTCGGGCTGACCCTCTGCGACGACCGGGTCGGGGTCGGGGTCTACGGCGACGAGACGGGACTCCTCCGTACGTACGTCGATACCGACGCCCCCGCCGCACGCGAGTGGGCCGAGTCGGTCTACACGAGCTATCGGGAGGAGGCCGCCGAGCTCACCGACCACGCCGACCTCGCCGACCTGGAGCCGGTGGCGGCGCTCGTCGGCGATACGTAACCGTCGATATCGTGGGATCAGTCGTTCTGTGCTTGCACCGAGAGCTGGACCATCGCCTCGGCGATGTTCCCGCCGTACTCGGCGGTTCGGCGCGCGCTGTCGAGCACGAGCCCGAGGAGGTAGGTGTCCGGGGCCGAACCGTCGTGGAGCGCGCGGTCGAGCGGGTCGAGGTCGTCGAGCAGTCGGTCGCGGGCGGTGAAGGCGTCGTAGGCCTGGTCGACCGACCCACCGCCCAACAGCACGCTCGCGGCGTCGGTCACCACCTCGCGGGACTCGTGGGCGGCCGTCGCGAGGTCGTCGAGCGAACCGACGGCCGTCGGGTCTTCGAGCCGCCGGGCCACGCTCGCGGTGCGTTCGGCGTGGTCGGCGACGCGTTCGAGCTGGCGGGCGGTGGTGTAGTAGGCGAACAGCGTCGGGCGGTCGAAGCCCAGCTGCTCGACGGCCTGCATGCTCCGGAGCGCGCGGTGGAACTGGCGGTTCACCAGCCCGAACAGCCGGTCCGCCTCGTCGTCGCGCTCGATGACCTGTGCGGCGCGGTCGGCGTCGGCGTTCGCGACCGCGGTCACGGCGTTGCGGTGCATCCAGACCGTGACGTATTCGAGCTGGAGCACCGACTGGCGGACCGACTCGCCGTCGTTGCCGAGCATGTTCGTCAGGACGATCCGGGCGTCGGTCTCTTCGAGGACTTCGAGGCCGACGAGCTTCGCAGTCGCGGCGGTGACCGCCCGGCGTTCGGCGGTCGAGAAGCCACCCGACGAACTGAGGGTGAACTCGTCGAAGCCGACGGTGTAGAGCGCCTCGACGGTCCGCTGGAGGTTCGGGTGGGTGTAGCCGTCGACCCCGATCCGGGCGGTGGCCCGGCGGTCGTTCCGCGGGGCGGTAGCCCGGACGACGAGCGAAGCGTCGCCGTTGGGTTCGAGCGAGAGCTCCCGGCCCGCCTCGATCCCGTGTTCGTCGGCCCACCGCTTCGGGAGCGATATCGTGTAGGTCGAACCGCCCGTGAGTTGGACTTTGCGTGTTTCCATGGTTGCTGGTTCAGATGAGGGAGTCGTCGCTTTCGAGCATGTAGAGCGTTCGTGCCGCGATGTTGACGGCGTGGTCGCCGATGCGTTCGATGTCGCGGAGCGCGAGCGCGACGCTGAAGACGGTCTCGACCAGCCGGTCGGTCGCCCTCGTCGTCGTGGCCTCGGTCTCGACGAGGTCATGGAGCACCGCCCGCCCGGCCCGTTCACACAGCGCGTCGAGTTCGTCGTCGGTGTCGGCGACCTCGTGGCACGCCCAGGCGTTCTCCTCGGCGTACGCCGTGACGGCGTCGTCGAGGAGTTCGGCCGCGACCCCGCCGGTCTCCCGAAGGTCGACCCCCGGGAACTCGGCGTGGTCGGCCACCAGCGTGTACTCGGCGAGGTTCACCGCGAGGTCGGCGACGCGTTCGAGGTCGGTGCAGATCTTGAACGAGGCCGCGACGAACCGGAGGTCGGTGGCGACGGGCTGTTGGAGCGCGAAGAGGTCGATGCACTCGCGCTCGATGTCGAGGTAGCGCTCGTTGACCGCGTCGTCGCTCCCGACGAGCTCGCGAGCGCGGTCGTGGTCGCTGGATTCGAGCGCGTCGAGCGCCGTTTCGAGCCGGTCGGTGACCAGTTCCGCCATCGACAGCACGTCGCCGCGGAGCGTATCGAGCTGGTCCCGATAGCGTTCGCGCGCCATCACCCGAACTTTCCGGAGATGTAGTCCTCGACGCGCTGGCTCTCGGGGTTCTCGAAGATCGCGTCGGTGTCGCCGTACTCGACGAGCTCCCCGCCGGTCAGGAAGACCGCCGTCTGGTCCGAGATCCGAGCCGCTTGCTGCATGTTGTGGGTCACGATCACCACGGTGTACTCCTCGGCGAGGTCGTCGATCAGGTCCTCGATCTTCGAGGTGGCGATCGGGTCGAGCGCCGACGCCGGCTCGTCCATCAGGATGACCTCGGGGTCGGTCGCGAGACACCGGGCGATGCAGAGGCGTTGTTGCTGGCCGCCCGAGAGCCCGAGCGCGTTGTCGTCGAGCCGGTCCTTCACCTCGTCCCAGATCGCCGCCTGCCGGAGCGAGCGCTCGACCAGCTCGTCCTCCTTCNCCCGAGCGCGTTGTCGTCGAGCCGGTCCTTCACCTCGTCCCAGATCGCCGCCTGCCGGAGCGAGCGCTCGACCAGCTCGTCCTCCTTCGCCTTCGAGTCGTTGTCGAGCAGTCGAGCGAGGAGGCCGGTCTTGATGTCGCCGTGTTTTCGCGGGCCGTAGGCCACGTTGTCGCGGATCGACTTCGGGAACGGGTTCGGCTGCTGGAACACCATCCCCACTNGTGTTTTCGCGGGCCGTAGGCCACGTTGTCGCGGATCGACTTCGGGAACGGGTTCGGCTGCTGGAACACCATCCCCACTCGCTTTCGAAGCTCGACGAGGTTGGCCCCGTCCTGGTAGATCTCCTTGCCGTCGAGCGTCACGGAGCCGTCGACGCTCGCGGCCCGGATCCGGTCGTTCATCCTGTTGAGACACCGCAGGAACGTCGACTTCCCACAGCCCGACGGCCCGATGAAGGCCGTGACGCTCTTTTCGGGGATCTCCATCGAGATGTTCTTGATGGCGTGGTCGTCGCCGTAGTGGACGTTGAGGTCCGTCGTCGTGACCTTCGCCGCGCCGTCGAACTCGTAGGTGACCCACTCCTCCCTGGTCTCCTCTTCGGTCTCGCCCGAGACCGTCGTGCGGGACGTCGACCCCTGACTTCCGGTGGTCGATTCCCGCGGGGTTCCCGACCCCGATGTCGGCGTCGAATCGGGTTGCTGTTCGACCTGCTCCGCCGTCTCGTCGCGTTCTTCGGTTGTCTTGCTCATTGTCAGTCGCTCCGTAGTTTCCTGCTGAAGTATTTTCGCGCGAGGATCCCCACGAGGTAGAACGAGAGCACGACCAGCAGGAGGACGAGCGCCGTCCCCCAGCCGAAGGCCTGTGCGTCCTGCGTCCCGACGCCAGCGGTGATGCTCGCGTATATCTGGTAGGGCAGCGCGCTCGTCGATTGGAGCAACACGTCGTTCGAGACGAACGGCGGTGCCGCCGTGAACTCGAAGCCCTCGATCACCCGTGGGACCGTGCTCGGGAACGGGGTTCCCCCGAGCACGAGGATGAGCGGGGCGGTCTCGCCCGCGATCCGGCCGATACCGAGGATCACGCCGGTGATGACGCCCGGCAGCGCGGCGGGGAGCACGACGCTTCGGATCGTCTGCCACTGGCTCACCCCGAGCGCCGCGCTCGCGTCGCGGTACTCGCCGGGGACGCTCTTGAGCGCTTCGCGGCTCGTGATCACCACGAGGGGCAACAGCATGAAGCCGAGCACCAACATCGCGATGAGGAGGGACTGGTTGTTCCCGAAGCGGGGCACCAGGAAGGCGTAGCCGAACAGGCCGAAGACGACGCTCGGGGTGCTCCAGAGCCCGTTGGTCGTGATCTCGACGAGTCGCGTGAAGTTGCCCTGTTCGGCGTACTCGGTGAGGAAGACCGCCGCACCGACCCCGAGCGGGATGGCGAACAGCGACGCGCCGACGATGATCCACACGGTCCCCATGATCGCCGGGAGCACGCCGGGAACCTCGATGTAGATCCCCTGCGAGACGTTCATGATGAACGGGATGTCGAGGTTGAGTCCGGGGCCGACCTGCAGCCCGCGGGTGAGCGCCGGCCAGCCTTTCGAGAAGACGAAGACCACGAGCAACAGGAGAACGGCGATCATCGTGATCGCGTTCAGCCCGATCAGGAGGTACGCCCCGTTCTGCCGGCCGCGACTCCCGAAGCCGGCGTACGCCTTCGCGCCGGTCCAGGTGAGGAGCAGGCTCGAAAACGAGACCAGCACGGCGACGACGACGAGGGCGTTGAACGTCGCCGAGAAGTCACCGGGGGCCCACGACCACTCCGGACCGATAACCTCGAAGAGGAGGACGAGCCCGGTCGCGATGGCGACGCCGCCGGGGAGCACCGTCGAGCCGACGTCCTCGCGGGTGAACAGCGCGACCGCGGCCATCGCCCCGCCGAGGACGACGCCGGCGAGCAGCCAGCCGAAAGGTCCCAGTCCAAAGGTCTGGGAGGCGGTGAGACCGCCGACGACGACCCCGATCAGCCCGAAGCCGACCGCGACGCCGATACCCGACGTATCCCCCGGCATGGTGTCGACGGTGTCGGTCCGGGACGCTGCGCCCACCCCGAGCACCGCGACACCGACGACCGTCAGCCCGAGGCCGAAGAACTGGATCAGTTCGAGCCCGAGGATCTGCGTATCGAGGCTCGCGACCTGAAACAGGGTGGTCAGCCCGAAGACGAACAGCAGAAAGCTGATTCCGACGATACCACCGCAGAACCGCTCGAACGCGGTTGTATCCTCGCTGACGAGCTGCCGGTCGTAGGCGTCACTCATCGTTGGCCCCCGAGTTCGTGTTCCATCCGTGCCTCGATGACCTGCGAGCCGACCGAGATGGCGAGCACGGTCACGAACAGCACGACGCCGGCCGCGAACAGCGCCGTGAGCTGCACCTCGCCGGCGTCACCGTACTGGCTCGCGATCGCGCTCGTGAGCGTGATCGAGTTCCCGAAGACGTCGTAGATCGGGTCGGGGAACTCGACGATGTTGCCGAGCATCACCGTCGCGGCCATCGTCTCGCCGATCGCCCGGCCGACGCCCAGCAGGACCGCAGCCGAGATCCCCGAGAAGGCCGCCGGGATCGTGATGTCGGTCATCGTCTGCCAGTCGGTCGAGCCGAGCGCGAGCGAGCCGCTCTTCATCGACTCGGGGACGCTCGCGAGCGCGTCCTCGGCGACCGAGACCACGGTAGGAAGCGCCATCAGCCCGATCATCAGGCCGACGGCGAAGAGGCTCCCGAGCCCCGCCAGACCGAGGACGTCGCTGTCGGCGAAGTAGGTGTTGATGACCGTGAGCCCGAGGAAGCCGTAGACGATCGACGGGATCCCGGCGAGGATCTCGATGCCGGGCTTGACGACCTCCCGGAGCCAGCCCGGCGCGATCTCCGAGATGAAGAGCGCGCCGGCGACGCCGAGCGGGCCGGCGATCGCCATCGCGATGACCGTCGTGACGAAGGTCCCCCACATCAGCGGGGTGAGCGAGTACACCGCGTCGCTGGTGTCCCACAGCGGCGGGGACGTGTCCGTGACGAGGCTCACCCCCTCCTGTTGGATCATCGGCAGCGCCTCCCGGAAGATGAACACGACGATCAGCCCCATCGTCACGATCGTCGAGGCGGTCGCGACGAACGTGAGGCTCTTCGCGGTCTCGGCCTGGTGGGCGTACCAGCCGTAGGCGACGACCAGGACCAATCCGAGCAGGAACACCGCGGTGAGTCCCGTGTTGAGGAGGAAGCTCCCGAACGCGCCGAGCAGGCAGACAAGACCGATACCGCCGGCGACGAGGGCGCTCCAGTCGGCCGACTCGTCGGTCCCGGCCGAGCCGAGGGACCGTCTGAGTTCGTCTATCGTCGACATTTTGCTCCGTTCATGAAAAACATTGAGTCGGTATGGAACCGCTTAGCCGCTGGTCGTGCCGGGCATGCCGGTCGTGCTGGCCGAGCCGTTCGAACCGCTGGAACCGTTCGAGCTACTGGAGTTGGCTGCACTGCCGAGATTGAAGTCGCCGGTCGGCTCCGGAAGCTTCCCGAGTTCCTCCTGTATCCGGGAGTCCGGCAGCATGAAGTAATCGTTCGCCTCGACGAAGTTCTCCTGGCCGTACGGGCTGAGGAGCATCCGAAGGAAGGCGGCTTCCTTCTGTGAGGTGTCCTGCCAGGTGTAGCAGTGCAGGTCACGGGCGAGCGGGTAGCCCCGCTCACCGAGGTTCTCGCCCGGCGTGTAGGTCGTCCCGTCGATTTCGAGCGAGACCGCGGGTGCCTGGCCGCCGACGAACGCGAGCGCGGCGTAGGCGATGGCGTTGTCGGAGTTGAGGACCGTGGTTCGAACCTGCTGGTTCTGGCCGATCCGGGCGTCACAGCCGTCGATCGGTGCGTCCGCGCTCCCGAAGAGGTTCGAGCGGAACGAGGTGTCGGTCCCCGACCCCTCCGAGCGACAAATCGCCTGTATCTCCTTTTCGGGGCCGCTGTAGGCACCGATCTCGCTCCACTGCTGGATGTCGCCCTTGTAGATCCCCTTGAGCTCCGGTCCGGTGATCGTATCGACACCGGCGTCGTAGACCGCCTGGCTGACCATGATCGGCTGGCCGTCGACGCCGACGACGTGGTCGACGAACTTGTCGAGCGTCGACTGGTCGGCGTCCGGGAGCTCCTCCTTCGCCGTCGCGCTCGCGTCGCCGATGTCAACCTGGCCGTCCATCAGCTTCTCGATACCGGTGCCCGAGTGGCTCAGACCGACGTTGACGAGGTACGGCGGCTGACCCTGGTTGTCGCCCCCGTCGAGACCGTACGCGCTCGCGAAGTAGCTCGCCATCGGCAGGTCGGTCTCGATGCCGTAGTCGCTCGGCATCCAGTAGTCCTCGTCGCCCGCCGGTGGGTTCGAGTTCCAGACCGACGCGCCGTTGCTGGTGATCGGGTAGACCGTCGAGGAACCGTCGGCGGTCAGCGGCTGGCTCGCCTGCTGGCCGCTGCTCCCGCCGGAGGAGTTGCCCCCGCCCTGCGAGCCGTTGCCGCTCTGGTTGCCGCCGCCGCTGCCGTTACTCCCGTTACCCCCGTCCGAACCCCCGGTACACCCCGCGAGCGCGACGGCGCCCCCGGCTCCGATCGTGGCGATGGCATCCCGCCGTGTGAATTCTCGCGTCATCGCCAGATGATGGCCGCGATAACAATATAGTGTTTTCGAATTCTATATATATTGTGGTCCGTTCCAGTATATTCGTCTCCATATCGCTATGTCCCGATCCTTTCGGATCTATACGGATCGTTCGCTACAGAGACGAGTGGGCGCAAAAAGTGACGTCTAGTCCGCTCTACCCGACTTTCAATATCGTTCGTTTCGTGAATCGGTCGTTTCGCTTCCGGGCGAGTCACGGATATGTAGTAATTATATTTCTATATAGTATTCGGTAGTGCGTGGGAGCGGTTTCGGCAACCGTGAAGCGACTGCACCGAATACGCCCTGTTCGTCTCCCCCGCGTGGACGAGGCGACGGGGATTCGTCGATTGGCACGGCCGTTTCCCGCTCGAACACCGTGGTCCGGATCGGGTGCTCGTTTCCGATGGGTTAACCCCGCCGACGTCGAAGCGCGGGACGAGATGCGAGACGAACCGAGCCGACGCGACGTTCGCGAGACCTACGACCGTATCGGCGGGCACTTCTCGCGCACGCGCGAGCACCCGTGGCCGGCGGTCGAGCGGTTCATCGAGCGAGCGGACCGTGTCGGTACCGGGCTCGACCTCGGCTGTGGCAACGCGCGCCACGCCGAGGTGATGGCGGGTCGCGCCGAGCGGGTCGTCGGGGTCGACCTGAGCCGCAGCGTACTCGACGCCGCCCGCGAACGCCGCCGGGAGCACGGGTTCGCGGTCGAGCTCTGTCAGGCCGACGCGACGGCCCTCCCGCTCGCCACTCGGAGCGTCGGGCTCGCGGTCTACATCGCCGCGGTCCACCACCTCCCGACACGGGATGCGCGTCTCGCGAGCCTCGACGAACTCGCGCGGGTGCTCACGCCGGACGGGCGCGCGCTCGTCAGCGCGTGGAGCACGACCCACGACCGGTTCGACCGGGAGGAGGGGTTCGATACCACCGTCGACTGGACGCTTCCCGGCGGCGAGACGGTGGCCCGCTACTACCACATCTACGACCCCGCGGAGTTCGCGGCCGACCTGGAGCGAAGCCGGCTCGACGTCGAGCGGACGTTCGAGGAGCGCGGGAACTGCTATGGAGTCGTCGCGGGGCGCGCCGAAGGGAAACCGACTTAGTGACCGCGGTGGGAAAGGGCGTTGGGAGCGCCAGTGGTGAGGCGGATACCGTCCGTCGAGACACGGTGCGAACGTGATAAGCGCCGGTGGTCTAGCGGTAGGACAATGGCCTTCCAAGCCATTAGCCCGGGTTCGACTCCCGGCCGGCGCAGTACCGTTCCACTTCGGAGACCGCTGTCGTCTCCGTAGGACTAAGTGCGATTGCGCAGTAAATCGACGGTGGAGAGGGGTACGACGATGAACACCGGGCAGAAAGGGGACATCGCCGAAACGCGAGCAATTGCAGAACTGGTGGAGCTGGGTTATCGGGTCTCGGTTCCCACATCCGGCCACTGTCCATACGACCTCGTTCTCGATACCGATGACGAGCTGCTGAAGATACAGGTCAAACACGCGACGCTCCGCGACGACGAGCGAATGCTCCGGTGCTCGTTGAAACGTTCGAATCCGAACGCAACCGGGACGAACGATAGCTACTATGGGGCGAACGAGGTCGATGCATATCTCATTTTCTGTCCCGAAAAGGAGACACTGTACTGGATCGATTTCGACGACGCACCGGCTGCGAACGTCGTTCTCCGATTCGAATCATCGGTCGACCACCCCGGTATTCGATGGGCCGATGAGTACGAGCTGTGACCGCTGGTCCGGGTTCGACTCCCGGCTGGCGCATGGTTCGTCGGTAGGAGGCTCCTTCGACATCGCTCGAAACCAGGATAGACGGGCGTTTCGGGGGTTCGTCCGGACGATAGCGGAGTTCACAAAACTTATCTCCACGCCCGTCCCTCGTTCATTCGATTCGTCAGGATCAGCATGGGATACAACACCGGATGGCGGTACCGCATCGCGAGCAGCGTCGGTACGTGCGTCCTCGTCGTCCTCTCGGTCGTCGTCGCGAACCACCCGTTCGTCCAATCGGCGATGACGGCGATCCCGCCGTTCGACCGACTCACACCGACGGTGCTCGGGAGTCGGAGCCTGCTGTTAGCGATCACGACGGCGCTTCCGGTCGTTCTGGTCGCCGTGGTCACCCTCTTCAAACCCCAACCACGCCGGATCCTGGATACGGTCTCGGTCACGCTCCGGCGGGTACTGACCGCCGCGTTCGCGCTCGCGGCGATCGGCTACTTCGATTACAGCTATCGGTTGCCGCGGACGACCCTGCTTCTCTCGACGGCCCTGTTGTGTCTCGGTCTGCCGGCGTGGTTCGTCGCCATTCGCCGCCGGCCCGAGACGACGACCGACCGCGTGCTCCTCATCGGCGACGACCCCGACGCGATGGACGAGGTGCTCCGAGCCGCCGACTTCCCGGTGATCGGCTACATCGCGCCCGCAATGCGTTACGAGACCGGGCCCGGTCGAGCGACGATCGAACTCGCCGACGGCGGCACCCGGATCGGGACGCGCCTCGACGGGATCGAGTGTCTGGGGGGCCTCTCGAACCTCGACGACGTGCTGGTCGAGCACAACATCGACACCGCCGTGCTCGCGTTCGAACGCTCCGACCGGACCGAGTTCTTCGGTGCGCTCGCGACGTGTTACACCCACGGCGTGGTCGCGAAGGTCCACCGCAAGCACGCCGACAGCGTCCTCACGAGCGAGGCGAGCGGGGAGACGCTCATCGACACCAACCTCGAACCCTGGGACCCACAGGACCGCGCGGTCAAACGCGCCTTCGACGTCTGCTTCGCGTTCGTCGGGCTCGTCGCGCTCCTCCCCATCATCATCGTCATCGCGGTCGGGATCAAACTCGACGACGGCGGCCCGCTGTTCTACGCCCAAGAACGCACCGCGGAGTTCGGCGAGACGTTTCAGGTGCTCAAGTTCCGGAGCATGGTGCCGGACAGCGAGGACGCGACCCCGATAGACGACCGCGAGAACACGCGGATCACCCGTGTCGGACGTCTGCTCCGACGCACCCACTTCGACGAGATCCCACAACTGGTCTCGATCCTCGTCGGCGACATGAGCGTGGTCGGACCGCGGGCGGTCTGGGTCGACGAGGAACCGAAACTCGAAGCCGAGATCCGGACCTGGCGAAAGCGCTGGTTCGTCAAACCCGGCCTCACGGGGCTGGCCCAGATCAACCGGGTCTCGAGCACCGACCCCCAGGCGAAGTTCCGATACGACATCAAATACATCAACGAACAGTCGTTCTGGTTCGACCTCCAGATCGTTATCCGACAGGTCTGGCAGGTCGTCACCGACCTGGTGCAGGTCACACGGGTCTGAAGCCTCGAATCGTCCGACAGCGCCTTCGACTCGAAACGACCCGAGTCGGGGATCCGTACGAGCGTCCCGCGATAGTGCCAATATATATCAAACCTACATGATAGACCAATACTGATTTATCGGAACCCATATTACACTCCCGAGACAACCCTATTTCCACGGAGTATCGAGGACAGCCATGACTGGATCAGAACTCATCTGGCGGATCGCGGGCGGTTCCGGTGACGGGATCGACTCGACCAGCCAGAACTTTACGAAGGCGCTGATGCGTGCCGGACTGCATGTATTCACACACAGACACTATCCCTCCCGGATCCGGGGTGGACACACCTACGTCGAGGTGCGTGCCGCCGACCATCCGGTGAAATCCCGGGGTGATGGCTACGACTTCCTGCTCGCGCTGGGCGACAGTTTCGCCCGCAACCCACAGGCCAGCGGCGAGGCCTACTACGGGAACGAGGAGGCCAAGCCGCTCTCCGAGAACCTCGACGAGTTGCGAGAGGGGGGCGTGATCGTCTACGACGAGGGGCTGCTCGACGCCGACGAGATCGAGGACTTCGACGAGCGCGTCGAGGAGAACGACTGGCACGTCTACCCGCTCGATCTCCGTGGGCTGGCGCGCGAACACGGTCGCGAGATCATGCGCAACACCGCGGGCGTAGCCGCCACCGCCGCCCTCATCGGGATGGAGACCGACCCGTTCGAGGAGCTGATGAACGACCGGATGAGCGGCGACATCCTCGAAACCAACATCACCGTCCTCGAAGAGGCCTACGAAGAGGTCGATTCGAAGGACTTCTCACACGACATCGAGGTGCCGACGGGCAGCCACGACGAGGAGCAGGTCCTGGTCAACGGCAGCCACGGGGTCGCCTACGGCGCGCTCGACGAGGGCTGTCGGTTCATCGCGGGCTACCCGATGACCCCGTGGACCGACGTCTTCACCACGATGAGCCAGCACCTCCCCGAGTTCGGGGGGATCTCCGAGCAGGTCGAGGACGAGATCGCCGCCGCGGCGCTCGCCATCGGGGCCTCCCACGCTGGCGTGAAGGCGATGAGCGGTTCCTCGGGCGGGGGATTCGCGTTGATGAGCGAACCCCTCGGGCTGGCGGAGATGACCGAGACGCCGCTCGTGCTCGTCGAGGCGATGCGGGCGGGTCCCTCGACCGGGATGCCGACCAAGCCCGAGCAGGGCGACCTCGAACACGTTCTCTACACCAGCCAGGGCGACTCGAACCGCGTCGTGTTCGCCCCCGGCACGGTCGAGGAGTGCTACGAACAGTCGCGCGAGGCCTTCCGGATCGCCTACGAGTACCAGATTCCGACCATCATCGCCATCGACCAGAAGCTTGCGGGCGAACTCGTGAGCGTGCCCGCGAGCGTCTTCGACCGCGAACCCAACCCGGACCTCGGCAGCGTCCTCACCGAAGAGGAGATCAGCGAGGCGGCCCACCACGAGTCGGGGAAGTACAACCGCTTCCAGCACGACCCCGAGAACGGCGTCAGCCCGCGGACGATCCCGGGCCAGTCGGGTGGCCGCTTCCTCGCGTCGGGGAACGAGCACACCCCGCAGGGCCACATCGAGGAGGACCCCGACAACCGCGTGGCGCAGGTCGACCGCCGGACCCGCAAACTCGAAGCCATCCGTGACGACCTCGACGGGAAGGAGACGTCCCAGCAGACCCCCTACGGACCCGAGGACGCCGACCACGGCATCCTCGTCTGGGGCAGTCAGCAGGGAACCGTCGAGGAGGCCGTCGACCGCCTCAACGACCAGGGGGAGTCGGTGAAATCGCTCGGCGTCAGCGACCTGATGCCGTACCCGAAGGAGGAGGTGACCGAGTTCCTCGAATCCGTCGACGAGTGTCTCGTCGTCGAGATGAACATCACGGCGCAGTTCCGCGGCCTCACGCAGAAGGAGCTGGGGCGGTTCGGCGAGAAGATGTCGAGCCTCCTGAAGTACAACGGCAATCCGTTCGAACCCGCCGAGGTCGTCGAAGGGTTCGAGATCCAGATCAACGGCGGGGACGAGCCACCGAACGCACAGGTGCGCATCGAACCCGCAGCAGGTGACTAACATGAGTGCATTCAGCGCCATCGGCAGCGGGGAACAGGACGAGGAGATCGACCGCGACGCGTTCACACCGGGCATCGAGCCCCAGCCGACGTGGTGTCCCGGTTGTGGCGACTTCGGGGTGCTCAAGGCACTCAAGGGCGCGATGCCGGAGGTCGGCCGGTCGCCGGACGAGACGCTGCTCGTGACCGGCATCGGCTGTTCGGGCAAGCTCTCGAGCTACTTCGACTCCTACGGGATGCACTCGATCCACGGCCGCTCGCTCCCGGTCGCGCGCGCGGCGAAGCTCGCGAACCCCGACCTCGAAGTCATCGCGGCGGGCGGTGACGGTGACGGCTATGGGATCGGCGGGAACCACTTCATGCACACCGCCCGCGAGAACCACGACATGACCTACATCGTGTTCAACAACGAGATCTTCGGTCTCACGAAGGGCCAGACCTCACCGACGAGCCCGAAGGGTCACAAGTCCAAGACCCAGCCCCACGGCTCGGCGAAGGACCCCGTGCGACCGCTCTCGATGTCGCTGTCGGCCGGTGCCTCCTACATCGCCCGCACCGCGGCGGTCAACCCCCGCCAGGCGACCGAGATCATCACCGAAGCCATCGAACACGACGGCTTCGCCCACATCGACTTCCTGACCCAGTGTCCGACCTGGAACAAGGACGCGAAGCAGTACGTGCCCTACACCGACGTCCAGCAGTCCGAGGACTACGACTTCGACGTCACCGACCGCCGCGAGGCGGCCGAGATAATGCACGAGACCGAGGACAAGCTCCACGAGGGCGAGGTCCTCACCGGGCGATTCTACGTCGACGAGAACCGGCACTCGTACGGCCAGGAGAAGCGCTCGACGGGCGAGATGCCCGAGGAGCCGCTCGCCGAACGCTACTTCGACGAGGACTACGAGTGGGAGCGCAGCTACGACCTGCTCGACGCCCACAGATAACGCCGCGCCGAACGTTCGAATTTTTCCGCTTCGACTCAGCCGCACCGACCCGTCCCATCACTGTCCCTCGATTCGACAGGGATACCGTGCCGAGGGCGCGGCGACCGCGTCGGTGAATGATTGCGATACTCCTGCGGAGCGGTGGGGTCGGCGGTCCCGAGGGGTTATCTCGGACGCCGAGGATCGGTATTCATGAGCGCGCTCGACCGCCTGTACCAGCCGGCGTACGTCGGCGAGAACCGATGCTTTCCCTGCACCACCGTCAACCTCGGGGTCGCCCTCGTGCTCTCGACCGGATTGGTGCTCGTCGTCGGCGGGGTACTCGTCCCGATGGCCGGCCTCGTGGTCTCGATCGCCGTTATCCACTTCCGTGGCTACCTGGTTCCGGGTACGCCGGAACTCACGAAGCGGTATCTCCCCGACAGCGTACTTCGATCGTTCGACAAAACACCGACGACCCCGGCATCCGCCGCCGGGAACGACGGTGACGGAGTCGACGTCGAACGACTGCTGGTCGCCGCCGACGCGCTCGAACCCCGCGAGGACGGTTCCGACCTCCGTCTCACTGGGGCGTTCCGAGACGCGTGGCACGAGCGCATCGGGACGCGGCGCTCGACGGCCATCGACGAGAGCCACCTCGCGAACGCACTCGGCATCCCCGAGAACGCCGAGACCCGTGTCATGCCCGACGGCGACGCCTTCGTCGCCACCACCGCGACCACCCTGATCGCACAGTGGCCGTCCCGGACGGCGGCGCTCGCCGATGTGACCGCCGCGGACGTACTCGACGAGCGGCTGTCGGGATGGGAGCGGTTCGAACCCGCCCGACGGGCGGACGTCCTGGCCGCGCTCCGCATCTTCCTCGACCGGTGTCCGACCTGTGAGGGAGCGATCGACACCAGCGAGGGACACGTCTCCTCGTGCTGTCGCTCCTTTCAGGTGCTCACCTTCTCGTGTACGGAGTGCGGCTCCCGGCTCTACGAGATGGACCTGGACCGCTTCGAGGCCACGGCGGCCGAGTGAACCGGTCCGAACACCACCCGACGAACTTCGACCATCGGGGGTTCCGAGAAGTCGGTAACGAACGGCCGTCCGGCGACGCGACCGCGAGATCGGGAGCCCGAGGGGTGTGTTCCGGCCGAAAGACGGGTTTCCGATTCGGAAGATATTTTTTCACCGACGCCAATTACTACTCATGAGCGTCGACTCAACCGAGGACCGCATCCTCTCCGTTCTCGAAGAGGATGCGCAGGCCTCCTATGCGGCCATCGCGGACCGGGCGGGGGTCTCGAAACCCACGGTTCGAAAGTACATCGACAAGCTCGAGACCGACGGGGTGATCACGGGCTACTCCGCCGATATCGACCCGAAGAAACTCTCGGGGCGCTCGATCGCGCTGGTCGGCATCGAGGTCGAGAGCGGGCGGTACGTCGAGGCGGTTCGCGCCATCGAGGCGCTCGAGGAGATCGAGTCCCTCTACTCATCCAGCGGCGACCACATGCTGATGGCCGAGATCCGCGCCCCCGACGGCGACGCCGTGGGGCGGGTTATCTCCGATAAGATCCTCTCGGTCGAGGGTGTCACCGCCGCCCATCCCTCCTTCCTCCAAGAGCGGCTCAAGTAACGGATTTTTCCAGTCGGCGAGTAGCCGTCACTCGTTCTCGAAGAGGTCGTCGACCGCCGACTCCGCCGCGAGCACCGCCTCCTCGGCGACCATCTCGGGGTCCGGGTCCGCGGGCGCGTCGAGGTAGACGTCGACGTCGAGAACGCCGTCCTCGAAGCGTACCGTGACGTCGAGGTCGCGGATCGCCGATTGTTTGTACCGCGACAGAACCAGTCCCTCGGCGGCATCGCTGGCCGTCTCGGCGACGGCCTCGTCGGTCGGCATCTATCCGCCGGCGCTCGGGCCGGGGCCCATCCCGCCCGGGCCGCCGGGGCCGCCCGCACCCGGACCGCCACCGCCGCTCAGCATCTCCTGAAGCTCGCTCTGGAGGTCCTCGAACTGCTCGCGGACGCGGTCCTCCTGCTTCTGGAGCGTCTCGACGCGGACTTCGAGGCTCGATACCTTGTCCTCGAGGTCGTCCTTCGCCTCGTCGTACTCGGTCTCGATCAGGAGCTCGCCGACCTCGCGGTACATCGTGGCGTCACCCTCGAGGTCGTCGAGCTCGTCGAGCGCGGTCTGTGAGGAGGTCAGCGTGCTCTCGGCCTGCTGTTTCTGGGCTGCGACCTGCTGAGCGCTGTCCTGGAGGTCCTGGAGCTGCTCGATCTTCTCCTGTGCTTCCGGCGGAAGGTTACCCTGCATACAGCCTTCGTGGCCGCCCGGAGGGAAAAACCCCTGCTTTCGGGACCACGCCGCATCACGAGAGTGGGCTCGCGCCCGAAGCGAACCACCGAAGTATATACCGCCGGGCATCCGTTGAACACCGGATAATCGTCGTGAGTCCGGATCTACCCTTCGTCGTAGCAGTGGTCATCCTGTTCGCGCTCAGTATCTCGAACATCGCCCTCGGTCTCACCGGTGAGCGTATCCGGACGGCGAGCGGCAAGCGACTCGCCGGCTTCGGACTGATCTTCCTCGCGGCCGGGATCCAGCTTTCCGTCGCCAACGACTTGATTCGCGCGTCGCTTCTGACCTACGGGGTCGGGGGAGCGAGTCTCGTCGCCGGATGCGTCGTCGCTGGCATCGCCTGGTGTCAGACCAGGGACAGCAGTCGGATCCGGAAAAGGGAGTAACCATCGACCTGCGTTCCGGAGGAACGGCGGCGTCCAGGCGAAACGGAGGCGTTCAGCGAGGCTCCGATCCGTCCGCTCCGGCCGCCGCACACCGCTCCGCGACACCGACCAACGAGAGCCACGTGTTCTGGCCCGCCCGGAGCGCCACGAGGTCCGCCGCGTCGATGGTCATCCGGATCTCGTCGCCGTCGCGGGCGAGCGTCGCCGTCGTCCGGTCGCCCTCGATGTCGCCGATCTCGGGTTCGAGGCTTCGCTCGACGAGGGCCGCGTCGCTCGCGGCGTCGTAGTCGAGGGTCAGAACCGTCTCGTGGCGCACGCTACTCGACGTCGACTTCCTTGACGTCGCGGGCGCGCTCCTTCAACAGGACGCGGTGTCCGCAGTAGGGACATCGAACGCCGCCGTAGTCGTCGAGTTCGACGTCGCGCTTGCACCGCGAACACTTGTAGCTCACTCGTCGTTCTCCTCGGCGAGCGCCGCCCGGATCGAGCGCTTGACGGTGCGGCCACCGGGCGTCTCGGGGCGGTAGGCCCCGCCGGTGAACGTCTCACCGGTCTCCTCGTTCTTCCAGACGCCCGTCCCGACGCGGGTCACGTCGTCGCCGTCGACCGTCGCGTCCTCCATGCCCGCCTCGATCTCGGCGACGCGTCGCCGCGAGACGCGGCCGTACCGCGCGCCGAACCGACCCGCACTTCCGGCTTTCTTGTTGACCATAGTGGATCCCGGTAGACCGGCGCGCGGCTAAAACCCTTCGTGTTCGTCGCGGTGGCCGGTCTCACGCCGCCCGAAAGCCCGCCTCGTCGAGCCCCGCGTTCAGGTCCCCGCGAACCCGCTCGCCCTGGGCGCGGTCGGCGGCGGTCGTCACCACCCGGACCTCCTGGACGCTGGAGCCGTCCCGAACCAGCAGCCGAACGTTGCCCGTCCCGTCCGCCCGGGTCGCCTTCGCCCGAACGCCCGTGCGCGACCCGCGACCGCCGGCGTCGATCGGTCCCGGAATGACCTTCTTGACGTGGGGGTGGTCCGCGGCGAGGCGCACGATCCGCTTGCCCTCCCGGCCGCCGACCAGCGTCGAGTGGCTCCCGCCGACCTTCTCGCGCGGCGGGGTCTCGACCACTTCGAGCGGGACCTCGCCGCTCCGCTCGACCACCGCCCGCACCGGGTCCCCGTCGGGGTCGGCCACCCGCCGGAGGTCGTAGTGCAACTGGGCGCGCAGGACCCCCAATACGTCACGGTCGCCGGTCGCGTAGACCTCCTCGGGTCGTTTCCGGTGGACCTCGTCGGCGAGCCGACCCGCGAAGTTCCGGCGCTCGCGCTTTTCGTTCTCGCCGGATTCCTCGACGGTGGTCACCGTCCACGTCCCGACGCGCTCGCCGTCGAGCAGGCTGGTGACGGTCGCGCGCTCGCGGCCGACCTCGCAGACCACGCAGTCGGCGTTGGCGGTGTCACACGCGAGACAGAAATCGCCGGCACGGTCGAGCGACCCTCCACACCGACGACACTCCATGCCCGAACGTACCCACGGCCACTGATAACCCGGTCGCTTCAGCCCAGGTCCCGCGGGTCCGTCTTGAGGAACTCACGGAGCACCACCGTGGCGTACGACCCCTTCGGCAGACGAAAGCCGAACGTGAGCGGGTCGCGCTCGACCGCGAGGTCCGTGCGGACCAGTATCGCCCGCCGGGTGCCCGTCGAGTGGAACTCCCCCGGGCGGTCGAAGTCCGCGGGTTCGATCCCGACCTCGTCGAGCACCCGACGTTCGATCTCGCCGGGGTCGCCGTCCGCGAGGTCGGTCTCGGTCCCCACCAGCGGCGCGGTGACGAACGCCCGTCCACGCGCCGTGTGGCGGTTCACGGTACCGACCCGGTTCGACGTGACGCGCTGGTCTCGATGTGGATCGGGCACCGCGAGGTCGTCCCGCCCGCCCTCGCCCGTGAAACACACCACGTCGCCCGCCACCGCCGCGTCGAACGGCAGTCCGGCGTCGAGCCGCGCCGAGAGGATCCGGTTGAAGACGTACGACTGCGCGGCGTTGACGAACAGCCGCTGGAGGTTGGTGGGGGCGGTTTCGAGCGCCGCCCGGTAGTCTTCGGGGCCGCCAGCCCCGTCCTCGACGAGTCGATGGAGCATCGCCCGCTCGAACCCCAGTCGTCGGGGGAACCGGTCGAGCGCGGCGGCCCAGTCCTCGTCGCCCGCCGCCGCCACTTCGTCGTCCACGAACCCGCGGGCCTCGCGGGTGCCGGGGGGTTCGGCGTCGTCCGGACCCCCGAGATACGCCACCACCGCCCCCTTCCAGTCGTCGCGGGCGACCGCGAGCCCCACCTCGTGGGTCACCGGCCGGAGGCTCCCGAAGCGCTGGCCCCCGAAGTAGTTGGGGAGGCCGACCGTTTCGCCCTCTTCCCCCCCGAACTCCCGGAGGTCCTCGGTGATCGCCGCGACGGGGTCGGTGTCGGCGTCGCGAACGGCGACCTCGAAGGCGTTGCCCGAGAGGTCGCCGAACTGGAGCCCGCGGCCCGCCCGGCCGACCAGCTCGATCGTCACCCCGTCGAAGTCGACGTCGGCGAGGGTTTCGGGGTCGCCGTCGCGCACCGAGAAGAGCTGGGTGGTCACCGCGCGTTTGTCCTTCGTCCCCGCCCAGTCGACCCGCTCGCGGCTGATCCCCAGCCGATTCGAGAGCGCCCGCGCGAAGTCGTTGGTGTCCCAGTTTTCGAGCGTGGCACGAACGACGACGTGTGGATAGGGGCCGGGGTCGGCGTCGAGGGGTTCGAAGCCCGTGGTTTCGAGTTCGCGCACCCGGAAGTCGGCGGGTTCCGTGCGGAGGGTCCCGCCGACCCCGTCGGCGTCGCTGACGTAGTGGGCGATGCCGACCGCGCGTTCGGTTGGGTGGGCCGGCCGCATCCGCCGAATCAGAGCGCCGCCGCGACCTCGTCGAGGTCGTCGGTGTCGACGAAGGCCACGACGTGGTCGCCGGTCTGGATCACGGTGCCGCCGCGGGGCGTCCGGAGGGTGCCGTTGCGCACCACCGCGCCGATCACGAACCCGTCGGGGAGGTCGAGTGCGACGTCGCTGAGCGAGTCGCCGGCGAGCGCGCTCCCGGACTCGACGGTGATCTCGAGGACCTCGGCGCTGTCCTGTTCGAGCACCGCGGCCTCGTCGGTGTAGCCCCGCGTCACGCGGGTGGTCTGGCGCGCCACCACGGTGTGGGGTTGGACCACGACGTCGACGCCAGCGGTCTCGAAGAGGTCGCCGTACTCCGCCTCGTCGACCACCGCCGCGGTGTACTCGACGCCCATGTCGCGCGCGAGCAGCGCCAGCACGTAGTTGGTCTCGTCGTCGAGCGTGCCGACCAGGAGGTCGGCGTCGCCCATGTCGGAGTCGGCGAGGAACGAGAACGACCGCACGTCGCCCTCGACCACGGTGGTCCGTTCGAAGCGCTCTTCGAGTGCCGCGACGCGGTCGGGGTCGTGTTCGATCAGCCGCGGCGCGTATCCCTCGCGCTCGAACGCCTCGGCGACCTGTGTGCCGACCTCGCCGCCGCCGACGATCACGACGTCGTCGTCGGTTTCGAGCGAGTCGCTCGACGTGAGCGCGTGGGCGAACCGCTTGGTGCTCGACGGGCTGCCGATCACGACGACGCGGTCGCCCGCCTCGATGACGGTCTCGCCGCTCGGGATCACGATGTCGTCGTCGCGGAGCACGCCCGCGAACGTCAACGAGGGGTACTCGTCGGCGTCCTCGACGGTCTTCCCGGCGATCGGGGCCCCCTCCTCGACCTCGAACTCCGCCATCTCGACCTGGCCGTCGACGAACGTGTTGGCCGCGAGCGCGCCCGGCAACGCGACCGTCCTGACGAGCGACTCGGCGGTGAGTCGGTCGACCGAGAGCATCATGTCGACCCCGAGACCGCTCTCGAAGTGCTGCCAGGTCTCGTAGAGGTCGGGCGATTTCGCCCGGGCGATCGTGTGCGCCTCGGTGACGTTCCGGGCGGTGCCACAGACCATGACGTTGACCGCGTCGTCGTCGGTGCTCGCGATCACGACCTCGGCGTCGCGGATACCGGCCTCCTCGAGCGTATCGAGCGACCGGCCGTCGCCCGTGACCCCGGTGACGCCGAAGTCGGCCTCCAGGCGCTCGATGTCCTCCTCGTCCCGATCGACCACCGCGATGTCGTGGACGTCCGCGAGGTCTTCCGCGATATGGGTTCCGACGTCGCCGGCCCCGACGATCACTACACGCATACGAACTCCCTCATGCGTGCCACGTCCGACGGGTGTCATTAAGTGCGTTGTGTTCGTTCGAGTGGCGAACCGAGAGTTCCCATCCCGACGCGACGGGTCGTCGCCCCAGGACGCGTCGCTTTTCGCGTTCGACCTCCGAGCGCCGCCATGCACGTCACGGAGGGCGACGTCGAGCTCGTGGTCCCCGAACAGCCCGAGTCGGGCGTCGGCGACGCGGTGTTCTTCAACCCCGTCCAGGAGTTCAACCGCGACCTCACGGTCGCCGTGCTCCGGGCCCACGAGGCCGCGGCCGACCGCGACCGGCCGTCGTATCTCGACGCCAACGCCGCCACCGGGGCTCGCGGGGTTCGAGCCGCGAACGCGGGCTACGACGCCACGCTCTGCGACCACGACCCCGACGCCGCGACGCTCTGTCGGGAGAACCTCGCGCGCAACGACCTCGACGCCCAGGTGAAAGAGCGGAACGCGAACGCGCTCATGCACGAGGAGCGCTTCGACGTCGTTGACCTCGATCCCTTCGGAACGCCCGTTCCGTTCGCCGACGCGGCCTTCCGGAGCGCCGCGGACCTGGTCTGCGTGACGGCGACCGACACCGCGCCGCTGTGTGGGGCCCACCGCGAGAGCGGGGTCCGGTCGTACAGCGCGCTGCCGCAGAACACCGAGTACCACGCCGAGATGGGGCTCAGAGTCCTCCTCGGCGCGCTGGTCCGTACCGCCGCGCGCTACGACGTCGCCGCGACGCCGGTGTTGAGCCACGTCACGAACCACTACGTCCGGACCTACCTCTCGGTCTCCCGACGCGCGACCGACGCGAACGCCGCCATCGACGAACTCGGCCACATCCACCACTGCTTCTCGTGCCTCCACCGCGAGTCGGAGACGGGGCTGATCGCCCATCCGCCCGACGCCTGTCCGGTCTGTGGTGAGTCGGTCGCCACCGCCGGCCCGGTCTGGCTCGGACGGACCCACGACACCGGGTTCGTCGATCGGGTCAGAAAGCAGGTCACCGGCGAGCTGGGAACCGCCTCGCGAGCGTTCGACCTGCTCTCGACGCTCGACGACGAACTCCACCTCCCCACCCACTACGACCAGCACCGCCTCTGTCGGCGCTGGAGCCGGTCCGCGAACGCGATGGACGAGTTCCTCGGTTCGCTCCGCGAGGCGGGCTACCGGGCCTCGCGCGCACAGTACGGCGGCACGACGTTCAAGACCGACGCCACGGTCGAGGCGATCGAGGCCGCGACCGACGGGGCGTAGACGACGGTCGGGGACGGACCGCGAGAGCGGACCGTTCATACCCTCGGGCTCTGAATCCGGGGTGTGCAGGTCGAGGCCGGCGAACCGAGAACCGAACGGCTGACGTCGGTGGCGAGGACCGTCGTCGCGGTGGCCCACCAGCGTCAGGTCACGCTGATGGCGGCGAGCCTCGCGTACTACCTGTTCTCGGCGCTCCTCCCGTTGCTCCTGTTCTCGGTGATCGCGCTCTCGATGCTCGGCAACGGCAGCCTCGCGTCGGTGATGCAGGCCGCCTCGGGGACCGTGCTCCCGAGCGGGGTCTCGATCCCCGACCAGTTCCTCGCCAACTCCAGCGGTCGGCTCCGGGCGGGGGCGCTCGGGGCGGTCATCCTGGTCTGGAGCGCGCTCCGGACGTTCGGGGCGGTCGACGGGGCGTTCGCCGCGGTCTACGACGAGCGCGAGGCGGTCTCGTTCGCCGGGAAGGTCGTCGACGCGGCGGTGGTGTTCGTGGCGGTGGCGCTCGCGGTCGTCGCGTTCGCGGTGGTCGGGGTCGTGCTCGCGAGCGTGTTCGGTGACCGACTCCTCCTCAGGGTCGTGAGTCCGTTCTTCTTGCTGGTCGCGCTCGTGGTCGTCTTCGCGCCGCTCTACTACGTCCTCCCGGAGGTCGAGGGGGTCTCGGTCGCCGAGGTCCTCCCCGGAACGTTGCTCGCGGCTGCGGTCTGGACGGCCTCGGCGGTCGTGGTGCGCCTCTACGCCACGACGTCGAGCAGCGTCCACCTCTACGGCGTCGCCGGCGGCGTGTTGCTCGTGCTGACCTGGCTCTACGTCGGCGGGCTCGCGCTCCTCGTCGGCGCGGCGCTCAACGCCGTGCTCGCCGACCGGGTCGACCCCGACGCCGAGTGGGTCCCGGATACGTACCTCTGAGGGTTCGATCCCGAAACCGGCGGAGTCGACGGACCATCGGAAACGCCGGCCACGAACGACGGTGTACTTACGTTTACGCACCCCAGACCCGGCGTGTCGAACGCCGACAGGGTCGTCGAGGTCGTCGCCGCCATCGTCGCGCTCGGGCGGCGCGAGCGGATGGTGCTGACGGCGGCGAGCCTCGCGTATTTCGCGTTCATCTCGATGGTCCCGCTGCTGTTGTTGCTCGTGGTGGCGGTGACGGCGCTCGGGGGCGACGCGCTCGCGATGAGCGCGGTGAGCCGGGCGACCACCACACTGACGCCCGAGAGCGCGGACCTGCTTCGCGAGATCGTCTTCAGTGCGGCCGACCGCGACCGGGCGACCGTCATCGGCGTCGCGGTCCTCTTCTGGGGGTCACTGTTGACCTTCAGGTCGCTCAACACCGCCTTCGCGGGGATCTACGGCACCCACGGCGAGCCCTCGATGCTCTCGACGCTGCTCGATATCGTGCTCGTGTTCGTCATCATCGTCGCCACCGTGGTGGCGCTGGTGCTCGGCGGCGTCGGACTGTCGGCGTTCGTTCAGACGCGGCTCTGGCAGACCGTCGGTCCGCTGGTGGTGTTCGTCGTGCTCGCCATGGTGTTCGGGCCGCTCTACTACGTCCTCCCGGACGTCGACGTCGGGTTCAGGGAGACCCTCCCCGGCACCCTGTTCGCGGCCGGGGCGTGGACCGTGCTTCAGTGGCTGTTCGGCTACTACACCCAGGTGTCCGGGCTGACGCGACTCTACGGCGCGGCGAGCGCCTTTCTCCTGATCATGGTCTGGCTCTACGTCGGCGGGTTCGTCCTGTTGGTGGGCGCGGCGCTCAACGCGGTGCTCGCCGACCGGGTCGACCCCGACGACGGGTGGATCCCCGGGAGCGAGTAGCGACGGAGTCGTGAACACGGTGAGCGGGTTCCCGCTGATTTATATGGTCGTCGGCCGAAACCGGGTTCGTGAGTACCAGCGCACGCGTGACCTCCTTCGGTCGGACGTTCGTCGGGGAGGTACAGGACAAGGAGATCACGTTCATCGCCGCGAGCACCGCGTACTACGCGTTCGTCTCGCTGATACCCCTCTTGTTGCTCTTGCTGGTCACGATCTCGGTCGCCGTGAACCCGGCGACCGCGAACCAGATCGTGACCTCGGCGACGAGTTCGCTCCCGGCGAGCGCACAGAGCCTCGTCCAGAGCGCGGTCGGCGGGCAGAGCGGGGCCGGCGGCGCGACGATCGCGAGCGTGCTCGTGTTGCTCTGGAGCGCCCTCAAGCTGTTCCGCGGGCTCGATACCGCGTTCTCGCGGGCCTACGGCCGTGAGTCCGCTGGGATCGTCGGCCAGGTGAAGAACGGAGTCGTCACGCTGCTCGCGGTGATCCTCGGTGCGGTGGTGGCGGTCGGCATCGGCGCGGCGGTCTCGTTCTGGCCGGTCGAGGTCGTGGTCGCCGGGGTCTCCGCGGTCGCGGTCGTCGGAACGCTCGCGACGCTGCTCGCGCTCGCGGTCGTGCTGTTGCCGCTGTACTACTTCCTCCCGGGCGACGACGTGACGGTCCGCGAGGCGATACCGGGGGCGGCGTTCGCCGCCGTCGGGCTCACGGTTCTCCAGGTCGTCTTCCGGATCTACGCGGCCAACGCGGGGAGCTACGAGGCCTACGGCGTGCTGGGTGCGGTGTTGTTGCTCGTGACGGTGCTCTACTTCGCGGGGATGGTGGTGTTGCTCGGCGTGGTGTTGAACGCGGTCCTCGCGGGGCGAGCGGCCGGTTTCGATGTGTCGAACGACGATGGACTCGCGGCGCGGTTGAAGACAGGTGGTCGACAATGAGCCGAGAATCCGAAGCGAACGACGAAGCCCGAACCGAGCGCGAGACCGAGGAGCCGGACGAGACCGACGTCGGCGACCCCGTTCGGGAGGGGGCCGACGCGTCGACGAGCCGCGACCGGACCGCGACCGTCGACGACGTCGAGACCCTCCGGAGCGACGTGGTGGCGTTCGCCGAGGAGGTCGAAGACCGGATCGTCAAGCGCAACGACCTCGAAAGCGAACTCAAGGGCTACGTCCGCACCCGGCAGCGCAGCGGCCACGCCCGCGGCTGGGGGCCGTATCTCGTGTTGCTCTACGGCACCGCGATGACCATCGGGGCCTTCTTCTACCTCGAAGGCGGGTGGGCGATCCTCGCCATGCTCGTGGTCTGGCTCTCGACGCTGGGGCTCTACGCCCTGATGGTGCTGGTCGGCTTCGCGAGCGCGGCGCTCGACGCGCCCGGCCGGCTCGCCGACCGGGTTCGGGACTTCCGCTCGTAGATGCGCGGCGTCGGCATCACCGAGGCCCTCCAGCGGCTACCGGACGTTCTCGCGCCGGTGTTCGCGCTCCTCACACAGCTCGGCGACGTCTGGTTCGTCTTCCTCACGCTCGTCGTGCTCTACGTGGCGGGCGAGCGCCTCCCGGCCCTCGGCGCACCGCGAGAGCGGGTCGCGTTCGTGCTCGGGCTCGTGCTCGGCGGGATCGCCCTCACGACCGCGCTGAAGGCGATCTTCGGTTTCCCCCGACCGCCGGCACCCGCCTCGGTTCCCGGTCTGAGCTACGTGCCGGAGCTCCTCCAGGGCGCGTACGTCGAGGCGGCGACCGCGACCGGCTACGGCTTCCCGAGCGGCCACGCCCTCCTCTCGACGGTCTTCTGGGGCGGGCTCGCGAGCGCGCTCACCGTCGGCAGTCGGCGGACCCGCGCGACGGTCGCGGGCGTCGTCGTGGCGGTGATCTGTCTCGCACGGCTCGTCCTCGGGGTCCACTACGCGGTCGACGTCGCCGTCGGGGTCACGATCGGGCTGGTGTATCTCGGGGTCGTGGTCGGATTGGCGGGCGGCCGCACCCGAGCGGCCTTCCGGATCGCCGCGGTTCCCGCCGTCGTCTGCGTGCTCGCCGGTCCGGTGACGTTCGACGACGTGTTGATCCTCGGGGGCGCGCTCGGCGCGCTCGGCGCGTGGGAACTCCTTGGCCCCCGCGTCCCGAACCGGCTTCCGTCCGCCTCGGTTCTCGGGCTGGCGGTCGGGATCGCCGTTCTCGGCGGCGTCTTCGGTGCGGTCTACGTGCTCGAACCCCCGCTCGTCGTGACAGGGGTCGCGGCCGCCGCCGTCTTCGGCGGAATGCTCTCGCTCCCGGTGGTCGCCGGGCGCTTCACGCCGTCGCCGCGATAAAAAGGGTGGCTGGCCGAGTCAGAACGTTTCGAGGTAGCGCTCCTTCTCCCACTCGCTCACCGAGACGTGGTAGTCCGTGATCTCGGCCTTCTTGGCTTCGAGGAACGACTCCGAGATGTGGTCGCCGAGCGCGTCGAGGACGACGTCGTCGCCTTCGAGTTTCTCGACGGCGGATTCGAGCGTGGTCGGCAGGGTCTCGATGCCGTACTCCTCGCGTTTCTCCTCGTCGAAGTCGTAGATGTTCTCACGAACCGGGTCGGGGGCTTCGTAGCCCTCGTCGATCCCGTCGAGACCGGCGTGGATGAGCGCGGCGAAGGCGAGATACGGGTTACACGAGGGGTCGGGGAAGCGGGCCTCGATGCGGCTCGCGGCCGGGGTGCGTGCGGCCGGTTTGCGGATGAGCGCGGAGCGGTTACGGTCGGACCACGCGACGTAGACGGGGGCCTCGTAGCCCGGCACGAGCCGCTTGTAGCTGTTGACCGTCGGGTTCGAGACCGCCGTGATGGCGGGTGCGTGTTCGAGGACGCCCGCGAGGAACTCCTTCGCCGTGCCGCTCAGGCTGAACTCGTCGTCCTCGTCGTGGAAGGCGTTCTCGCCGTCCTCGAACAGCGACATGTGGGTGTGCATCCCCGAGCCGTTGATCCCCGCGATGGGTTTGGGCATGAACGTCGCGTGGAGTTCGTGTTCGGCCGCGATGGCGCGAACGACCGACCGGAAGGTGGCGACGTTGTCGGCCGTCGAGACCGCGTCGTCGTAGGTGAAGTTGATCTCGTGCTGGCCGCGGGCGACCTCGTGGTGGGAGGCCTCGATCTCGAAGCCCATGCTCTCGAGCCCGAAGATGATGTCCCGGCGGACGTCCTGGGCGAGGTCCTTCGGCGCGAGGTCGAAGTAGCCACCCACGTCGTTCGTCTTCGTCGTCGCCCGCCCGTCCTCGTCCTCCTCGAAGAGGAAGAACTCGGGTTCGGGGGCGAAGTTCACGTCGTAGCCCATCCCCTCGGCGCGGTCGACCGCGCGCTTCAGGACGCCGCGCGGGTCGCCCTCGAAGGGTTCGCCGGTGGACGTATCCATCACGTCACAGATGAGGCGCGCGGCCGCGCTCTCCTCGGTGTGCCGCCACGGGAGGACGGCGAAGGTCGAGGGGTCGGGTTTGAGCCGCATGTCGGATTCCTGGATCCGGACGAACCCTTCGATACTGGAGCCGTCGAAATAGATCCCCTCCTCGAAGGCCTTCTCGGCCTGCGAGGCGGGGATAGAGACGTTCTTCACCGTGCCGAGGATGTCGGTGAACTGGAGCCGGAGGAAGTCGACGTTCTGTTCGTCGATCTGGTCGAGAACGTGTTGGGCTTCCGCCGAGAGGCCACCGTCGGTGACAGAGGTTTCGTTTGTCATACTTCGTGCCTACTCGGTGGGATACCGGCCGGAGTAAAAGGATTGCTGTTCTTCGCAAATATTGAGACGCGGCTCAGAATTGGATATTCGTAAAGTTTTACTATCCACACCTATCACGGGTAGATATGACGTACGAGAACCTCGACACCGAACTCATCAACGCACTGCTGGGCGACGGCCGCGCGAGCCTCCGGAGCCTCGCCAACCAGCTCGACGTCTCGGTCACCACGGTCTCGAACCACCTCGCGGACCTCGAATCCGAGGGCGTGATCCGGGATTACTCGCCCGAGATCGACTACGACGCGCTCGGCTACGACGTCACCGCCGTGATCCAGCTCAAGGTCGAGGGGAGTTCGCTCCCCGAGGTCACCGACCGCCTCCGCGACCACCACCAGATGATCTCGGTCTACGAGGTCACCGGCGACCACGACGTCGTCGCCGTCGGGAAGTTCAAGGACACCGACGACATGAACGACCAGATCAAGAGCCTCATCACCGAACCCGACGTCAAGGAGTCGAACACCAGCGTTGTCCTGAACGCCGTGAGCGAACACGAGCAGTTCGAACTCGACCTCGAAGAGTAAGGTCGACTGCCGTTCGCGTCCCGACCGAACCGTCGAAACACCCTTTTCACGGTTTCACCACACACCGAGCGGCCGCTTCGGACGACAGAGAACGCGGCGGCGAGGTCGGGAACCGACGAAGTGACGAAGCCGTCGCTGGCGAATCGAGGCTGGAAAAATTCGGTCGGTCGTGGCGCGATTCGGTCAGCGGTGTTGGGGGTGTGTGGCAGTTCCCGACGTCTACATCATGCCGCCCATGCCACCCATACCGCCCATGCCGCCCATACCGCCCATGCCACCCATGCCGCCGGGTGCGCCGCCCGCGGGCGGGCCGCCGTCGTCGTCGTCGCCGGTCTGGCCGCCCTTGAGGTCGCCCGCAGCGATGACGTCGTCGATGCGGAGGATCATCACGGCGGCCTCGGTCGCGCTCTCGATGGCCTGGGTCTTGACGCGGAGGGGCTCGACGACGCCGTCGGCCTCCATGTCGACGACCTCGCCCGTGTAGGCGTCGAGGCCCGTGGTGGTGTTGCCGGCGTCGTGCTGGCTCCGGAGGTCCACCAGGGAGTCGATCGGGTCGAGACCTGCGTTCTCGGCGAGCGTCCGGGGGATGATGTCGATGGCGTCCGCGAACGCCTCGACGGCGAGCTGCTCGCGGCCCCCAACGGAGTCGGCGTAGTCACGGAGACCCAGCGAGAGTTCGGTCTCGGGCGCGCCGCCGCCGGGGAGGACCTTGCCGTCCTCGAGCGTGACGCGCACGACACCCAGGGAGTCCTCGATGGCGCGTTCGACCTCGTCGACGACGTGCTCGGTGCCGCCGCGGAGGATGAGGGTCACTGCTTTGGCGTCCTCGACGTCCTCGACGAAGATCCGCTGGTCGCCCGCGATGTCGCGTTCGGCGACGTTGCCGGCGTAGCCCAGATCCTCTTCGGTGATGTCGTCGAGGTTCGAGACGACGCGTCCGCCGGTCGAGCGCGCGAGCCGGGTGATGTCGCTGGATTTCGCGCGGCGGACGGCGAGGATGCCCTCCTGGGCGAGGTAGTGCTGGGCCATGTCGTCGATGCCCTGCTGGCAGAAGACGACGTCAGCGCCGACGTCGACGAGCTGGTCGACCATGCCCTTCAGCTGCTCCTCTTCTTGGTCCATGAACTGCTGGAGCTGGTCGGGGTCGGTGACGTTGACCTCGGCGTCGATCTCGGTCTCCTTGACCTCCATCGCGGAGTCGAGCAGCGCGACGTTCGCGTCCTCGACGAAGTAGGGCATGTTGTCGTGGACGCGCTCCTTGTCCACGATGACGCCCTCGACGAGCTCGGACTCGTCGACGCTGCCGCCGACGGTCTTCTCGATCGAGACGTTGTCGGTGTCGACGCCGTCCTCGTCGACCACGGCGGTGACGGCCTCGACGACGAGCTCCGAGAGCAGGTCGCGGGCGCTCTCTGCGCCCTTGCCCGTCATCGCGGTCGCGGCGATGTGTTCGAGGGTCTCGGTGTCGTCCTCGTCGACCTCGATCGCGGTCTCCTCGAGGATGTTCTTGGCCTCTTCGGCTGCCTCCCGGTAGCCCTGGGCCAGCGTGGTGGCGTGGATGTCCTGGTCGAGGAGGTCCTCGGCCTCTTCGAGGAGCTCGCCGGCCTCGACGACGGCGGTCGTGGTGCCGTCGCCGACCTCGTCCTCCTGGGTCTCGGCGACCTCCACTATCATGTTCGCCGCGGGGTGCTCGATGTCCATCTCCGAGAGGATGGTCACGCCGTCGTTCGTGACGACGACGTCGCCCGCGTCGGAGACGAGCATCTTGTCCATCCCTTTCGGGCCGAGCGTGGTACGGACGGCCTCCGCGACCGCCTGACCCGCCGTGATGTTCATCGACTGTGCGTCCTTGCCGGACGTTCGCTGCGAGTCGTCCGAGAGTACGATAAGGGGCTGGTTGCCCATCTGCTGAGCCATAGTCACCTACCGATTGAATGGAGTTCTACATAAAAGTAACGGAAGCGTCCGTGCGGATCGCTCCACGTGGCCGCGGTAGTGGGCATGATACCCACCCACAGACCGGACTTATATATTCAAAATCGGTCGAGACCCGCCTGCCGGCGTCGGTAGCCCGCCGGGTCGCGAACCCACGGGGTTCGGCGGTCGCGCTCGGCGTCGAGGTCGAGGTCGAGCGGGTCGGCGGCCGCGTGGCCGGGACAGTCGACGCCGCACTCGGCGGCCGGGTGGACGAATCGACCCTTCCACTCGCAGAAGGGGAGGTCACGCGCGCCCGCGTACTCGCCCGCCGCGGCGTTCGCACACGCCGGGGCGTCGTAGGTCCGCCAGCCCTTGCCGTAGGCCCGTTCGGCGATCCGTCGCCGGAGCCGTGCCTTCTCGACGGGGCTCGCGGTCCGGATCTCGGTCCGGGTCGGTTCCCGACCGACCGGCTCGACCCCCGGTTCGTCGGGCGCGAGCGGGGTCGGCTCGCGGACCACCTCGTCGATCCCGTTCTCCTGATCGAACCGCCAGACCCCGACCTCGTCCGGGATCCGATGCAGGTGGGCCCCGGTGACGTGGGAGGCGGTCGCGAGCACGACCGCGTCGAACGCGCCGAGGCTCACGTCGGTCCGGAGCTGCCGTTCGAGGTCCCCTGGGTTGCCGAGGTCGGGTTTGTTCTCGATGCCCACCAGCTCCCCGAACCAGTGCTCGGGATAGCGCACCGCCCGCCGGACGTACTCCCGGCCGTGACGGCGTTCGGACTCGAAGAAGCCGGTCTCGACGGCACGGTCGGTGGCCTCGCGGGCGCGCTCGGGATGACAGTCGAAGCAGTCCTTCCAGTAGCGCGCCTCGCCCACACCCACCCGACTCTCGATGGCGGCGTCGGGGACCGTTCCGGCCGTGAGCCGGGTTCGATCCTCGAACTCCGGACCGGGCTCGACGCGGACGACATCCATCACGCGCGTCCCCGCGAGGCTGGCCCCGAGCTGTCGGCTCACGACCCCGTCGAAGTCGGCTTCGAGGTGGGCACAGACCGCCAGCTCGAACGCGAACTCGCGCACACCGGATCCACGACCCCGGACGACAAAAGCGACGCGTCGAACTCAGACGCCGAGCGCCTCGGCGAGCTCGTCGAGGGTTTCGATCGTGAGGTCGGGGTCGCCGGCGAAACCGTCCCACGGCGAGCCCTTCCTATCGACCCACACGGCCTGGTTGCCGGCGTGCATCGAGCCCAGAACGTCGAACCAGCCGGCGGCGACGTGGGCTGTCTCCTCGACCGGCGTCCCGGTTCGGGCGGCGGCGTGACGGTAGACCGCCGAATCGGGTTTGAAGGTGGATATCTCGTCGGCGCTGATGGTGTCCTCGATGACGTCGCCGATCTCCGCGGCCTCCACGAGCGAGTCGAGCATAGCGGGGTTCCCGTTCGAGAGCACGTAGCAGTCGTAGCCGCCGTCGCGGAGGCGCTCGATGCCGTCGCGGACGTCGTCGAAGACGTCGAGGTCGTGGTACTGTTCGAGGATCGTCTCGCGCGCCGACTCGTCGAGGTCGACGTCGTGGGCGGCGAGCGCGTATTCGAGCGCGTCGCGGTTGATGTCGTAGAACGGCTTGTAGGCGTCGACGTGGTTCGCGACGTAGGTGTAGGCGAGCGAGCGCGAGCGCCAGAGGGTCGAGACGGGTTCGGGCTCGGCGACGTGGTCGGCGAGCGCACGCTCGACCGCCTCGACGTCGACGAGCGTGCCGTAGGAGTCGAAGGTCACCGTCGTCACCGGGTCGGGGTCGAAGGTCATGCCCGATCCAGTGGGTCGCGGCGTTTCAACCCTCGCCGGACATGCCCGCCCGCGAGCCCAAGGCCCCGGTGGCTCGCTCCCCGCCGATGGGATCACAGCCGCGCTCGGTTTCGACGACCCCGAGGTTGCCGTCGAGCGTCACCCGGAGCGCCTCGCCGTCGAGTCGAATCGAGACGTCGAGTTCCCACGGGTCGGCCGATCGGACCGTCACGACGTCGTGACTCACGCACCACGCGTGGTGCCAGAACGGCGTCGTACAGAGCTCGACCCCGTGGTCGTGGTGGAAGGCGACCACCGCCGAGTGGTCGAGCAGCCGGAGCCCCACGGTCGAGGGGATGGCGTGGTGACACTGACGACACTCGTGGACGACGCCGGTGAGGCGGTCGTCGTCGCGCTCGAACCCGGTCTCCATCCGGCCGCCGCACTCGGGACACACCCCGTCGGCCGCGAGACAGTGGAGGTGGCGCACCCGCTGGTCGAACGCCGCCAGGACCTCCTCGCGGGTGCGGTCGTTCAGCCCGCCCGGCGGGAACGGTGCGTGACCGTGGCGCGTCCCGCAGTCGGGACACGCCACCGTGAGGCGCTCGTCGGCGTAACGCGCCCGGATGTCGCCCCCGCAGGCGACGCAGGTCCCGTCCACCGCGAACGACTCGATGCGGGGGTCCTCGGTGAACGAACCCTCGAGGATCGCCCGGACGACCTTCTGGCCGGCGTGGCGGAACTCGTAGCCGCCCTCGACCTTCCGGACGAACTGGCCCGTGAGCTGTCCCAGGTGGTAGTTGAACTGCGCGCTGTCGTCCATCCCGACCGCCCGCCGGAGCGCCGAGAAACTCACCGGGGCCTCCGGCGCGCGCCAGAGCGCTTCGAGGATCGCCAGCCGTGACTCGTTGGCGACCACCGAGAACGCCTCCGCCGGCGGGAGGCAGTCCTCGCACGCCAGGATCGTTCGTTCGCTCATACCACGATGTACGGACTCGGCTGACAAAGCCGTTGCCTGAACCACGTTTTTGTATTTTGATTGTCAAGAAAGCGAAAGCGCGTCTTTATGGAATGTTTGTCCAGCCAGCGAAACGAGCACGATTACTATTCCCGACGCAACTGAGAACCGCTACTGCCCCGCATCAGCCACATACCTCCCCAGCCGACTGCGCTCCTCGTTCGCTCCCGATGGTCGCTCTCTGCGGTGCTCATCCACTGGCAGAGCTTTGCTCTGCCAAGCCCGCGCTCGCGTTGCTCGCGCGGACCTCGCACAGTGTCCGCGGTCGCGCGCTCACTGTAGCTCACGGGTCGCTCCGCTCACGGCTTCCTGCGGTCGCCGTTCGCGTCGTGGTCGTTCGAGAGAGCAAAGCTCTCTGGTGATCGTCAAAAGAGTCTCCGACTCTTTTGGACCTCGCGGAGCTTCGCTCCGCTCAGTGACGAAAATCGGAGATTTTCGAACCACCTCCCGGNGACTCTTTTGGACCTCGCGGAGCTTCGCTCCGCTCAGTGACGAAAATCGGAGATTTTCGAACCACCTCCCGGTGGTCGGCCACGCCCCGCTCCCCGTTCGCATCGAGGTTCTCGCGTGGCTCGAACCTCGCCGTTCGCACACGACCGCGAGCGCGCGCCAACAGCAACCACCACAACCGCACCGCCGCCACCGTAACCGCACCGCCCTGGATTGGCGGTCGTATCGAGCATCAGGACTGCCGGCGGCTCCGCCATGCCCCGGAGTGTCAGGGGTGGATCATAGTCGGTTCCCCGTCGATGACCGGCGCTTTCACCCCGTAGGACGCCGGTTCGTGGCCGTCGCGCGAGGAACAGCAGATTTATCAACGGTTCGGGCGTACCCATCCTATTCCTTTCGAGATGACACGGAACCACCAACAACCGGAGGTGAACATCGGGCTGGTCGGCCACGTCGACCACGGCAAGACGACCCTCGTCGAGGCCCTCTCGGGCTCGTGGACCGACCAGCACTCCGAGGAGATGAAGCGCGGTATCTCCATCAGACTCGGCTACGCCGACGCGACCTTTCGGCGCTTCCCGGACCGCGACGCCCCCGAGTGCTACACGGTGGCCGAGACCGACGAGAACGGCGTCGAGAGCGAACCCCTCAGGACGGTGTCGTTCGTCGACGCCCCGGGCCACGAGACCCTGATGGCGACGATGCTGTCGGGCGCGTCGCTGATGGACGGCGCAGTGCTCGTCGTGAGCGCCACCGAAACCGTCCCCCAGGCCCAGACCCAGGAACACCTGATGGCGCTGGATTCGATCGGGATCGACAACATCGTGATCGCCCAGAACAAGGTCGACCTCGTCGATGCCGACCGCGCGCGCCGGAACTACGAGGAGATCCAGGAGTTCGTCTCCGGCACCGTGGCCGAGGGCGCGCCGGTGGTTCCGGTGAGCGCGGGCCAGGAGGCGAACCTCGACATCCTGATCCAGGCGATCGAAGAGGAGATCCCCACGCCGGAACGCGACCCGGATTCCGACGCCCGCCTCCACGTCGCCCGGAGCTTCGACATCAACAGGCCGGGAACCCACGCCGACGAACTGCTGGGTGGGGTGCTCGGCGGCAGCCTCGTCGCGGGCGAGATGAACGTCGGCGACGAGCTCGAACTCCGGCCGGGACGGGAGGTCGAACACGGTGGCGAGACCGAGTGGCAGCCGATCGCCACCGACATCCGGTCGCTCCAGGCCGGCGGCGAGTCGGCGGAGACCGTGACACCGGGCGGGCTGCTCGGCGTCGGGACGGGGCTCGACCCGAGCCTCACGAAGGGCGACGGGCTGGCGGGACAGATCGCCGGGCCGCCGGGGTCGCTCCCGCCGACCCGCGAGGACTTCACGATGGACGTCTCGCTGCTCGACCGGATCGTCGGCGAGGACGAGGCGATCGAACCCGTCTCGACGGGCGAGCCCCTGATGCTCACCGTCGGTACCGCGACCACGGTGGGGGCGGTGACGAGCGCGCGCGAGGACGAGTGTGAGGTCTCGCTGAAGCGGCCGGTCTGTGCGGCCGAGGGCACCCAGATCGCCATCAACCGCCGGGTCGGCGCGCGGTGGCGGCTCATCGGCATCGGAACGCTCACGGGATGAGGGTCCTGATGGACACCAACGCGCTGATGATGCCGATCGAATGCGACGTTCGGGTGTTCGACGAGCTCGAACGGCTCCTGACGAACCCCGAACTCCTCGTCCCGCGCGCCGTGCTCGACGAACTCGACGAGCTCGCGGGCTCACACGGCGAGGAGGCCGTCGCGGCGAGCGTCGGTCGCGACCTCGCCGAACGGTGCTCGCCGCTCGATCATCAAGAGGAGTACGCCGACGACGCCTGCGTTGAGCTCGCGACCGACCGTCGGTGCGACCTCGTCTGCACCAACGACCGCCCGCTGCGCGACCGCCTGCTGGAAACCGGCGTCCCGGTCATCGGAGCCCGGGGCAACACCCTCACGATCACGGAGTCATAAATGTACAAACGAGTCAGACTCACCGACACGATCGAAGTACCGCCACACCTGCTCGCCGACGTCTCGTCGACCATGGTGAAACACCTCCTCCAGGACAAGCTCGAGGGCCGCCTCGACGAGGAGGTCGGGAGCATCGTGAGCGTCACCGAGGTCCACGACATCGGCGACGGGCGCGTGCTGCCGGGTCGCCGGGGTCACGAAGGGTCGGTCTACTACGAGGCCGACTTCGACGCGATCACCTTCGACCCCCAGATGCAGGAGGTCATCGACGGCGAAGTGGTCGAGATCGTGAGTTTCGGCGCGTTCGTCGGGATCGGTCCCATCGACGGTCTGCTCCACGTCTCACAGATCAGCGACGAGTATCTCGCCTACGACGAGGAGGGCCAGATGCTCGCCTCGCGCGAGTCGAACCAGACCCTCGGGGTGGGCGACGCGGTGCGCGCGCGGATCGTCACCAAGAGCATCGACGAGCGCAACCCACGCGACTCGAAGATCGGGTTGACCGCGAAACAAGTGGGACTCGGCAAACACGGCTGGCTCCGCGAGGAGCGCGAGGCCGCCGCGGCGGGTGAGTGAGCGTGGCGACCAGACGCGTCTGCCGCGAGTGCCACCGGGTGCTCGACTCGCCCGACCAGCAGACCTGTCCCGCCTGCGGCTCGTCGAGCCTCACCGAGGACTGGGCGGGCTACGTGGTGATCGCCCACCCCGAGACCAGCGAGATCGCCGCCGAGATGCAGGTCACCGAACCCGGTCGCTACGCGCTGAAGGTCCGCTGACGTGACCGACCACGGCACGAACGAGGATATCGACACCGACGAATCGGGCGTGGTTCTCACCCTTCCCGACGAACTCCGCGGCGCGTTCAAAGAGCCGTTCGGGCCGGTCTTCACCGACGACGAGCGACTCGTGGCGGCACTCGGCGAACCAGTCATCGTCGTCGGCGACGTCGTGACCCGTCACCTCACACGGGCGGGTGTTCGGCCCGACCTCGCGGTCGTGGATTGGGTCACCGAACGCGAGACGCTCCCGGACGACGAACAGCCGGATATCGAGGGCTACGAGCGTCGAATCGACCTCGAGAACCCGGCGGCGGGACTGGCCGAGGACCTGCTCCACGCGCTCCGTAACGGGATCGGGCACGACGAGACGGCCGTCGTCGTGGTCGACGGCGAGGAGGACCTCGCGGCGCTGCCGGCGTTCGCCATCGCACCCGAGGGAGCGAGCGTGGTCTACGGCCAACCGGGTGAGGGCATGGTTCACGTCGAGATCGACGCCGAGATCCGCGAGCACGCGCGCGGCCTCCTCTCGCGGATGGACGGCGACCACGACCGGGCGCGGCGCGCGCTCGGCCTCGAATAGCGCCCACGAGTTCGGGACGGGGTACGAACACGCGGCGCAGTTATCTTCACGAACGATCACTGTGGAGTATGAGGCTCGTTCAGATACTGGTCCCCGAGGGGGCGCGCGAGTCGATCGTGGACTCGCTCGACGACGAGGGGATCGACTACGCGATGTGGGAGGAGACCGGGCGGGGCGACTTCGAGGCCGTGATCTCCTTTCCGGTGCCGACCGGCGGCGTCGAGCCGGTTCTCTCGCGCCTCCGTGACGAGGGGCTCGAAGAGAACGCTTACACGATCGTTCAATCCACCGAAACGGTCGTCTCGCGCCGGATCGACGACCTCCGCGAGCGGTACACCGATCTCCGCATCTCGCGCGACGAACTCGTCGCACGGGCCGCCGAGCTCGCGCCGGAGACCTCGACGTTCTTCATCTTTCTCGTGGTGAGCACGCTCATCGCGACGGCGGGGCTCCTGCTCGACTCGACGGCGACCATCATCGGCGCGATGGTGATAGCGCCGCTGATGGGACCGGCGATCTCGGCGAGCGTCGGGACGGTGCTCGCGAGGGACGACATGGCCTCGCGCGGGCTGATGCTCCAAACGACCGGGCTGGCGGCCGCGGTCGCGACGGGTGCGCTCTTCGGACTCCTACTGAAGGAGACCGTCCTCCTCCCGCCGGTCGACATCCGTACCATCCCGCAGGTCGCCGAACGGACTTCGCCGAACTTCCTCTCGCTGTTCTTGGCACTCGGATCGGGCATCGCAGGTGCCGTGAGCCTCATTCGGGGGGCCGGGTCGGCGCTCGTCGGCGTCGCGATCGCGGTGGCGCTCATCCCGCCGGCCGCCACCGCGGGGCTCGGGCTCGCGTGGGGCTATCCGGGGGTCACGGTCGCCGCGGGCGTGCTCGTGCTGGTGAACCTGCTCGCGGTCAACCTCGCGGCGCTCGTGCTGTTCTGGCTCGCCGGCTACCGCCCGGAGCTCGGGACGTACGCGGCCCAAACCCGCCGTCGGGTCCGGACGCACGTCGCGGCCGTCGTGTTCGGGATCGCGGTGCTCTCGGTCGTGCTCGGGCTCGTCACGTGGGCCTCCTTCGAGATCGGAACCGTCGAGTACACGACGAACGACGAGGTCGAAGCGATGTTCGACGACGGCCGGTTCGACGAACTCCAGTTCGGGTCGGCGAGCGTCGAGTACACCATCGCGGACGTGTTCCTCGGCACCCCGGCGTCGGTGAACGTCGTCGCCGAACACGGACCCAACACACGGATCCCACCCGGCGTCGCCCAGGGGATCGACGACCGGTTGACGAACGAAACCGGTCGGTCGGTCGCCGTCGACGTCGTGTTCGTCAGAGGACAGCGTTCGACCGCGTAGACGAACCGGCCCCCCGCCGTCCGTCACCGAACCCCGACGACCGACACACCTACACCCCGCACGACCGGAGGGTCCGTGATGGATCATCGACCACTCGGTTCGACCGGTCACGACGTCTCGGAAGTCGGGTACGGCACCTGGAACATCGGGGGAAGCTGGGGCGACGTGACCGACGAGGAGGGCCACGCGGCCATCGAGGCGGCGCTCGACGAAGGGGTGACGTTCCTCGACACCGCCGACGTCTACGGCGACGGCCGGAGCGAACGCCTCATTCGGGAGGTGCTCGACGAGCGGGACGAGGAACCGACGGTGGCGACGAAGGCCGGTCGGCGGCTCGACCCCCACGAGGCCGAGGACTACGACCTCGAACACCTCCGTGGGTTCGTCGACCGGAGCCGCGAGAACCTCGGTCAGGAGACCCTCGACCTGCTCCAGCTCCACTGCCCGCCGACCGAGGCCTACTACCAGCCCGAGACGTTCGAGGCGCTCGACATCCTCGTCGAGGAGGACCGGATCGCCCACTACGGCGTCAGCGTCGAACGGATCGAGGAGGGGCTGAAGGCCATCGAGTATCCCGGCGTCGAGACGGTGCAGGTCATCTTCAACCCGTTCCGGCAGCGCCCCGCCGAGGAACTGCTCGCGGCGGCCGACCGCGAGGACGTCGGGATCGTCGTACGCGTCCCGCTCGCCTCGGGCCTCCTCACCGGGGCCATCGACGCGGACACCGACTTCGAGGAGAACGACCACCGCAACTTCAACCGCGAGGGCGAGGCGTTCGACGTCGGCGAGACCTTCGCGGGCGTACCATTAGAAGAGGGCGTCGCGGCCGTCGAGGACCTTCAGCGAGTCGTTCCCGAGGAGCTCACGCTCGCGCAGTTCGCGCTCCGCTGGATCCTCGACTTCGAGGCGGTCTCTACGGTGATCCCGGGCTCGACCAGCCCCGAGCACATCGCCGACAACGTCGCGGCGAGCGACGCCGACCAGTTGAGCCACGAGCGCCACGGGGCAACGCGGGACGTCTACGACGGTCGGATCGCCGAGCACGTCCACCAGCGGTGGTAGTCCGTCGGAATGGACGGGCTCACCGAGCCCGAAACCCTGCGTGACCGCGACGACGTCGAGTTCGTCGACGCCCCGCCGGCGGAGCACGAGGACCACTTCGAACGGTACGAATCCATCGCGGGAGTGGTAGTCGCGGGCGTCACCGACGACCGGGGTCGATTACTCGTGCTCGAACACGACCAGCACGGAATACCGCTGCTCCCCTAGGCCGAGGTCGGTCACGACGAGGAGTGGGTCGCGGCCGCTCGCGAGGCAGTCGCGACGTGGACCGGCGTCGAGGTCACCATCGGCGAACCGGTTCGGGTTCGACACCACACCTACCGCTCGGGGATGGGTGCGGAGACGACGGGCCACGACGTGGTGTTCGCCGGGAGTCCGGAAAGCGACGGGAGGAGCGCGGATGCCGACCACGACTGGACCGCCGCGTGGCGCGACACCGCGAACCTCGCCCTTCCGGACGACCCGGACAACGACGTGCTGAACGACGTCCGGCTGTTCGTCGAATAGTTCGCTGAACGCCGTGAGACCCGGGCGGCCAACACGAAATCCTTTTTGCCGTTTCAGGGAGAAGGTGGGGTAATGGAAATAGAGATCACCGCGGAGGAGGAGAACCCGATGCTCCACCGCACCGACGTGCGGTTCGAACTCATCCACGACCAGGAGACGCCGTCGCGGCTCTCCGTGCGCGACAGCCTCGCCGCGCGGCTCAACAAGGACGCCGGCGAGGTCGTGATCCACGAACTCGACACCAAGTTCGGGATGCGCCGAACCCTCGGCTACGCCAAGGTCTACGAGTCCTCGGCGGACGCCCTCGAAGTCGAGCAGGCCTACATGCTCGAACGCAACAAGATCGCGGGCGACGGGGACGACGTCGAAGCGGAGGAGGCCTAATGTCCCGTTCGGACCTCTACAACGACGACGGCACCACCGACCGCGAGCAGTGTCCCCGGTGTGGCGACGCGTTCCTCGCCGACCACGGCGACCGCTCGCACTGCGGTCGGTGTGGCTACACCGAGTGGAACTGAGGCGATGTGTCGGGCCGGCGCGGGCGGCATCGTGAACGGACGAACGAGAACGGGGGCGTGAGCGGGCGGATGCGCGTTCTCGGTATCGAGGGCACCGCGTGGGCGGCGAGCGCGGCGCTGTTCGATCCCGAAACGGACGAGATCACCATCGAGAGCGACGCCTACCAGCCCGAGAGCGGCGGGATCCACCCGCGCGAGGCCGCCGAACACATGCGCACGGCGATCCCGGCCGTGGTCGAGACGGTGCTCGACGAGGCGGGGGCGGAGGGTGTCGACGCGGTGGCGTTCTCGCGCGGCCCGGGGCTCGGTCCGTGCCTCCGGATCGCGGGCACCGCCGCCCGCGCGCTCGCGCTCTCGCTCGACGTGCCGCTCGTCGGAGTGAACCACATGCTCGCCCACGCCGAGATCGGTCGCCACCGGTCGAATTTCGACGCGCCCATCTGTCTCAACACCAGCGGCGCGAACGCCCACGTCCTCGGGTTCCTCGACGACCGATATCGGATCCTGGGCGAGACGATGGACACCGGGATCGGCAACGCGCTCGATAAGTTCACCCGCCACCTCGACTGGTCGCATCCCGGCGGCCCGAAGGTCGAACGTGCCGCGCGCGAGGGGAGCTACACCGGCCTGCCGTACGTCGTCACCGGGATGGACTTCTCCTTCTCGGGGATCATGAGCGCCGCGAAGGAGGCCGTCGACGACGGGGTCCCCGTCGAGGACGTCTGCTTTTCGCTCCAGGAGACCACCTTCGCGATGCTCACGGAGGTGGCCGAACGCGCGCTCGCGCTCACCGGAGAGACCGAACTCGTGCTCGGCGGCGGCGTGGGCCAGAACGCGCGGCTCCAGGCGATGCTCGGGGAGATGTGCGCGGCGCGCGGGGCCGAGTTCTTCGCGCCCGAGGCGCGCTTCCTGCAGGACAACGCCGGCATGATAGCGGTGCTGGGCGCGAGGATGGCCGAGGCCGGAGAGACCATCCCGGTCGAGTCCTCGCGGATCGATTCGGGGTTCCGGCCCGACCAGGTCGCGGTGACCTGGCGCGACCCCGACCCCCGACGGCGGACCCGCGACCCCGAAGCCGACCGCCAGGGTGCGGAGGCGGTGGTCGAGTTCGACGGCGACCGGGTGGTCAAGCGCCGGCTCCCCAAGTCCTACCGCCATCCCGCGCTCGACGAACGGCTCCGGCGAGAGCGCGTCGTCGAGGAAGCCCGTCTCACGAGCGCCGCCCGCCGGCTCGGGGTGCCGACCCCGGTGGTCCACGACGTCGACACCCACGAGACGCAGTTGGTCCTCGAACGCGTGGGCGACGCCGACCTCCGCGACCGGCTGGAGGCGGATGCGGGGACGAGCACGGACCGGGTCCGCGCGGTCGCCGACCACCTCGCGAGGCTCCACGGCTCGGGGATCGTCCACGGCGACCCGACGACGCGGAACGTCCGGGTGAGCGATGGAAGTAACCGGACCTACCTCATCGACTTCGGGCTCGGCTACTACACCGACGCGGTCGAGGACCACGCGATGGACTGTCACGTCCTCGAACAGTCGCTCTCGGGAACGGCCACGGAGCCCGACCGGCTTCGTGAGGCCTTCGAGGCACGCTACGCCGAACGTGGCGAGCACGAGGTGCTCGACCGCCTCCGGGAGATCGAGGGTCGCGGGCGATACCAGTAGCGCGGGACCAGTAAATCACTTAACGGGGGCGGCCCAATGGAGGGGCATGGCAGACGAACGACCACCGTCCGGCGAGATCTTCGGCGTCCCGTACAACTTCAACCGCCCGAGCCTCGGTCGGATGCTGTCGGCGTACTGGCAGCCCGGCGAGGAGATGCTGGTGAAGAAGCCGTTCGGCGTCGGCTACACCCTGAACCTCGCCAACTGGCGGTCGTGGATCGTCCTCGGCGTCGCCGCCCTGCTGGTCGCCCAGGAGAGCAAGGGCGAGGAGACGAGCGAGTACGAGGAGAACGAGGAGCCGGTCGAAGTCATCGTCGACTGATCGACGCCTACTTTTCGGCGAGTTACCCATACCTGGCATGCTCAGGTACGTGACGACCAACGAGGGGAAGGTCCGCGAGGCGCGGGCGTACATCGACTGCGACCCCCTCGACTACGACTACACCGAGGTTCAGGCCCCCGACCTCGGGACGATCGCGGCTCACGGCGCGCGCGAGGCTTACACCCACGCGGACGAACCCGTGATCGTCGACGACGCGGGGCTGTTCGTCGATTCGCTCGATGGGTTCCCGGGCCCGTACTCCGCGTACGTCGAGGACACCCTCGGCGTCGAGCGGGTTCGACGACTCGCAACGAACCAGGAGGACGAGGACGGATCCGGCGAGGACAACCGGGCGGCCTTCCGGTGCGTGCTGGCCTACTGCGACGGCGGGTCGTTCGACGCGAGCCCGGACCCGGTCGACCGGGACGACCGCGCGCTCGCGGCCGCGGCGGGCGACGAGTCGAGCGAGGGTCTGCCGGTGAAGCTCTTCGAGGGCGTGGTTCGGGGCCGCATCGTCCCGGCGCGCGGCGACGGCGGGTTCGGCTACGACCCGATCTTCGAGCACGACGGCACCACGTTCGCGGAGATGGGTACGGAGGAGAAGAACGCGGTCTCCCACCGTGGACGGGCGCTGGCGTCGTTCGGCGAGTGGCTCGACGAACGCCGGGAGTAGCCCGACCCGGTCGCGAGCGCGGCGAGCGGGTACCGAATGGGAACGCACAAAGTGGCTGGCGTCCCCACCACGAGTATGACCAGGATCGCGGGGCTGGCGGGGAACCGGGGCCGGAACCTGCTGCGGATCGCCGAGCGGGAGCCCGGCGGAGCGGAACTCGCGGTCGTCCTCACCGACGACCCCGACGCGCCGGTGCTCGAGGGCGCGACCGAGCGCGGGATCCCCACCGAAGTCGTCGAACGGAGCGACGATTCGCGCGAGGCCCACGACCGTCGCCTACTCGACGCGCTCGACGGCTACGACGTCGACCTCGTCTGTCTCGACGGCTACATGCGCGTGCTCACCGACGAGTACCTCGACGACGCGCCACCCACGTTCAACGTCCATCCGTCGCTGCTGCCCGCCTTCCCGGGGGCCGACGCCCACGAGCAGGTCCTCGATTCGGGTGTGGGCATCACGGGCTGCACGGTACATATCGCGACGGAGGAGGTGGACGGCGGACCGATCGTGACCCAGGAGGCGGTACCGGTCTACGCCAACGACGACGCCGACTCGCTGAAGACCAGGGTGCTCCAGCGAGCCGAGTTCGCGGCCTACCCACGCGCCGTCCGGTGGTTCGCCGAGGGCGCGATCGAGATCGAAGGCGAGGGTGACGACCGCGAGGTGCGAGTCGAGCGTGACGCGACCGACGACTTCCCGAGCCGACGGATGACAAACGAGGAGCGCAGGGCACAGCTCCGGTACGGCGAGAACCCACACCAAGCCGCGGCGGTCTACGCCGACCCGACGAGCGAGGCGACGAGCGTGGTCGACGCCGACCAGTTGAACCCCGAGGCGAAGGCGCTCTCGTACAACAACTACAACGACGCCGACGGCGCGCTCGGGCTGATCGAGGAGTTCGACGAGCCGGCCGCCGCGGTGATCAAACACACCAACCCCGCGGGCTGTGCGGTCGCCGACGACCTCGCGACGGCCTACGAGCGCGCGCTCGCCACCGACCCGATGAGCGCCTTCGGCGGCATCGTCGCGCTCAACCGTGAGTGTGACGCCGCGACCGCAGAGCAGGTCGTCGACTCCTACAAGGAGGTCGTGGTCGCGCCGGGCTACACCGACGACGCGCTCTCGACCTTCCGGGAGAAGGAGAACCTCCGGGTGCTCGACGTGGGCACGTTCGGGGAACAGGCGCGCTTCCGTGAGAAGCCACTCGCGGGTGGTCGGCTGGTTCAAGAGCGCGACGCACAGGTCATCACACCGGACGACCTCGAAGTCGTCACCGAGCGCGAGCCCACCGAGGATCAACTAGAGACGATGTGCTTCGCGTGGCAGGTCATCAAGCACGTCAAGTCGAACGCCATCCTGCTCGCCGACGGCACCGAGACCGTCGGGGTCGGAATGGGGCAGGTCTCGCGGGTCGACGCGGTGCGGCTGGCGGCGATGAAGGCCGACGAACACGCCGAGGGCAAGGATCCCGAAGGGTCGGTGTTGGCGTCGGACGCGTTCTTCCCGTTCCCCGACGGGATCGAGGCGGCGGCCACGGCCGGCGTCGAGGCGGTGGTCCAGCCCGGCGGCTCCATGCGGGACGACGAGGTCGTCGCGGCGGCCGACGACCTCGGTCTCGCGATGGCCCACACCGGTCAGCGCGCCTTCCGCCACGACTGAGCCGGCCGGTCCGCGGCCCACAGGGTTCGAGTAAGCTCTCTCCGACGAACCGCTCGGTGATGCTGGTATCACAACCGCTAAGTGAATCCCGCACCGCTTTCGAGATAGCTAAAACCGACTCCCGGCACCGGGATCGGTCTTCATCAAAGAACATGACACAGGGACCAGATACGGGAGCGTCCTCCGGTTCGTCCGGTCTGCCCTCGCGCCGACGGTTTCTGACTGTGGCCGCGGCCGGCACGCTCGCCGGCGTCGGCGGGCTCACGGGAGCCGCCGCCCAGTCACAGCCCGAAACCATCGAACTCGGTGGCACGACCGCCGGCTGGGTCGGTCGGTCTCCCGACCGGATCGACGGCGCGACCAACCCGACCCTCCACCTCGAAGCCGGTACCGACTACCGGATCACCTGGACGAACACCGACGGCGCGCCACACAACATCGAGATACACGACACCGACGGCACCGTCCTCGAACGGACGGCGGTCATCTCCGGGGAGGGGAAGACCCAGACCCTCGAGTTCACCGCGACCGAGGAGATGGCGACCTACCTCTGTGAGGTCCACCCGACCACGATGGTCGGCGACGTCAGTTTCGAGCCGGCGACCGAGACCACGACGAGCGGGGTCGAGGTGAACGACTCGTACTTCGAGATGGGGCCGAGCATCCGCACCGAGACGGTCGCCGACGAGGGTCTCACCGCACCGCTGGACCTCGCGATGCCGCCGGGCGAGCGCGGCCGCTTTTTCGTCGTGGACCAGGTGGGCCAGATCTACGTCTACGACACCGGCTCCGGCGAGCGCGAGACCTTCTTCGACCTCGGCGACCAGCTCATCGACTTCGGGAGCCTCCCGAACGAGAAGGTGATCGACGAGCGTGGCTTGCTCGGGCTGGCGTTCCACCCGAACTTCGCCGAGAACCGCAAGTTCTACGTGGCCTACAGCGCCCCACGGCGCGAGGGCACGCCGTCGAACTACACCCACACCCAGGTGGTCGAGGAGTACGAGGCCAACGAGGAGGGCACGAGAGCGCTGCCCGGAACCCAACGCCCGCTGCTCGAAATGCCGTCGCCGTACTACACCCACAACGGCGGCGCGCTCGCGTTCGGCCCCGACGACGGCTACCTCTACGTCAGCATCGGCAACGGCGGCGGCGCGCTGAAGTCCGAAAAGCAGGTCGACGACTGGTACGCCCCGAACCGGGGCGGCAACGGCCAGGACGTCGGCCACAACCTCCTGGGGAGCATCCTCCGGATCGACGTCGATACCCAAGACGGTGAGAAAGCCTACGGCATCCCCGACGACAACCCGCTGGTCGACGACGCGGGCCTCGACGAGCACTACGCCTGGGGCTTTCGCAACCCCTGGCGGATGGGCTTTTCCGGCGGCCGGCTGATGGCCGCCGACGTCGGGCAGGCGCGCTACGAGGAGGTCGACGTCGTCGAGAAGGGCGGCAACTACGGCTGGAACGTCAAGGAGGGCACCCACTGTTTCGCCGCGACCGGCACCCCGGGCGACACGCGGGCAGCGTGTCCGAGCCGCACCCCCGACTCGGTGCGCGGCGGCGAGCCGCTCATCGACCCCGTCGTCGAGTATCCCCACCCGAACGTCGAGGACGGCCCCGGCGCGGGCATCTCCGTGATCGGCGGCTACTTCTACGAGAACGCGACCATCCCGGCGCTCGAAGGCCGGTACGTCTTCGGCGACTACTCGAAGGGGAAGGCCGAACCGACGGGGTCGCTGTTCGCGGCCACGCCGACCGACGAGGGCCAGTGGTCGACCGAGGAGATAACGCTCGCCGACACCGACAACGGTCATCTGAACGGATTCTTGCTGTGTGTCGGTCGCGACAACGACGGCGAACTCTACGCGCTGACGACCGACGAGCTCGGGCCGACGGGCGAGACCGGGGCCGTCCACCGCCTCCGGCCGCCCGCGACCGAAGGGACGACGGCGGCCGACACCGAGACGCCGGGTCAACCACCGACCGCGACCGCGACCGCCGAACCCACCCCGACCGCGACCGAGACGGCCACCGCGACCGAGGAACCGACACCGACCACGGCCGACACCGGGACGACCACGAACGCGTCGAACGAAACCGAGGACGGCGGGGTCGGCCGGTTCGTCCCGGGGAGCGGTCCCGGGTTCGGCGTGCTCGCGGGGCTGGCAGGCCTCGTCGGCATCGCCGCCCGACTGGTGTCCCGGGGCGGGGACGAATGACCGACGCCGGATCGCCCGTCCGGGCCGGACGACGACACGGACGGGACCACTCGCCGGAGCGTGAGAGTTGACAATGAACTTCGATACTACCTCGACGGAACGGCTCGCACCGAACGGAACGACCCGCAGACGATTCCTCCGGACGGCGGCCGCGGTCGGCGCGCTCGCCGGTATCGGGGGGCTCGCCGGCGCACAGTCCGACCCCGAGACGTTCAGTTTCGGTGGCGAGGTCGGGGGCTGGATCGGGCGCTCGCCGGATTCGGTCGCCGACGAGACCAACCCCCCGCTCCGGCTCGAAGCCGGCACGACCTACGTGTTCGAGTGGGAGAACACCGACGGTCAGCCCCACAACGTCGCCTTCCTCGACGACGACGACGACACGATCGAACGCAGCGAGATCGTCTCGGAACAGGGCGCGACCCAGAGCTACGAGTTCACCGCGACCGAGGAGATGGCGGCCTACATCTGCGACGTCCATCCCGTCTCGATGCGCGGGGAGATACTGTTCGGCGAGGAGACCGCGACGCCGGAGAACACGGGCGCGGAACCGTACGTTCCGGAGGGCGCGTCGGTACGGCTCGAAACCGTCGCCGACGGTGGCCTCGTCGCGCCGCTCGACTTCGAGACCCCGCCGGGCGGGCCGGGGATGTACATCGTCGACCGGTTCGGCCAGGTCTACCTCCGGGATTCGGACGGCCTCCGCGACGAACCGTTCATCGACGTGAGCGACAAGCTCGTGGAGATCACCGGCGAGATGGGGCTGCTGGGGCTCGCGTTCCACCCCGAGTACCAGGAGAACAGAAAGTTCTACCTGCGTTACAGCGCTCCGACCCGGGAGGGGACGCCCGAGGAGTTCGACCACACCGAGGTGCTCGCCGAGTTCACGGCGAACGACGACGGCACCAGCGCCGACCCCGACTCCGAGCGCACGGTCATGGAGATCCCCTCGCCGTACACCACGCACAACTCCGGCGCGATCGTCTTCGGGCCCGAGGACGGCTACCTCTACGTGGGGATGGGCGACGGCGGCGGGGCACACGACACCGACCTCGGCCACGTCTCCGATTGGTACGAGGCGAACGAGGGAGGCAACGGCCAGAACGTCTCCGAGAACCTGCTGGGGGGCATCCACCGGATCGACGTCGACAGCCGGGACGGCGAGAAGGCCTACGGCATCCCCGACGACAACCCGCTCGTGGGTCAGGCAGGCCTCGACGAGTACTACGCGTGGGGCCTCCGTAACCCGTGGCGGATGGGCTTTTCCAAGGGGGATCTCTACGCCTCGGACGTCGGCCAGAACATGTTCGAGGAGGTCGACCTGATCGAGAAGGGGACCAACTACGGCTGGAACGTCCGCGAGGGGACCCACTGTTTCGAACCCGGTCCCGAGGGGAGCCGGAACCCGCCGGAGTCGTGTCCGACCCACACCCCCGAGGACGTCCGGGGCGGCGAGCCCCTCGTCGACCCGGTCATCGAGTACCCCCACACCCACGAGGGGATCGGCGTCGGGTCGGCGTCGATCGGGGGCTACATCTACGAGAACGACGCGATCCCCGCCCTCCAGGGGAAGTACGTCTTCGGGGACTTCCGGAAGACGCAGGAGACCGAGACCCCGACGGGGTCGCTGTTCGCCGCCACCCCCGCGGACGGCGACGGTCTCTGGGACCTCAAAGACCTCCAGGTCGAGAACACCGAGAACGGCTACGTTGGCGGCTACGTCCTCGCCCTCGGACGGGACAACGACGGCGAGCTCTACGTCCTGACGACCGACAACACCGGCGGCGACGAGACCGGGCGGGTCCGACGGATCCGACCGCCCGAGAACCAGGAATCGACCACGGCCGGCAACGCGACCACGGCGACCGGCAACGCGACGAACGCGTCCACCGGGACCGCCGGCAACGCCACGGTGGCCGCGAACGGAAGCTCGACCCCGTCCGGAACCGGAACGAGCGGCACTCAAGCGGGAACCGGAACGAGCGGTACTCAGACGGGGACCGAAACGAGCGCGGCGGGAACCGCCGGCACGGCGGCCGGGCCGGAGGGCGGCTCCGCCGGAACGGGCGGCTCCGCCGGCGGGACCGAGAACGGGAGTTCGGAGGGGACCACCGAGGGCTCGGGTCCGGGCTTCGGCGTGCTCGCGGCGGTCGGCGCGGTCGCGGTCGGCGCGGCGCGGACGCTGCTGGGTCGCGACGACTGACCGCCCGCGAGCGAGTCAACGCGTTCACGGTTCCGGCCCGGAAAGGGACGGGCAATGGCGACGTTCGCGACGGGAGTCCAGTTGCTCGGCGGCCTCACACTGCTGTTCTCGAACGGCTTCTTCGTCGTCACGGAGTTCGCGCTGACGCGGGTCAGACAGTTCTCGGAGAGCGAGTTCCGCGGCGGGAGCGGGCTCGAACGCGCCTGGGAGATGACCGAGGAGCTCGAGATCTACCTCTCGGGCTGTCAGCTCGGGATAACGATATCGAGCGTCGGGCTGGGGATCGTGGCCGAACCGGCGCTCGTGGCGGTGCTCGACCCGGCGGTCCGGGCGGTGGGTCTGGCCGGCGTGCTCGGCGGCTCGGAGGGCCACACCGCGCTCGCGGTGGGGCTCGCGCTCGTCAGCGTCAACCTCCTCCACGTGATCGTCGGCGAGCAGGCCCCGACCTACCTCGGGATCGAACGCACGAAGCTCGCGGCGCGTTACGGCGCGCCGGTTCTCTACTGGTGGACGACGCTGCTCGGCCCGGTGATCCGTTTCGCCGACTGGGTGGCGAAGGGGTTGCTCGGCCTCGTCGGGATCGAGATCACCCGGTCGTGGGCCGACGAGGAGATGGAGGAGGACGACGACGACCGGCCGGCCTCGCGCGGCGAGATCAAGAGCCGGATGGGGTCGATCCTGGGTGGGGAGATCCCCGACGAGCGCGAGGAGGAGGTGCTCAACGCGCTCGAGATCGGCGAGACGCCCGTCGCGGACGTGATGGTCCCCCGCGAGGCGGTGGTGGCGCTCTCGACGGGCGATCCGACGGTCGACAACCTCGAAGTCATGCGAAAACGCCAGCACACGCGACTCCCACTCGTCGGCGACTCGCTCGACGAGTTCGTCGGGGTCGTCTACGCGCCGGTGGTGCTCGCGAACATCGACGCGCTCCGCGACGGGGGCCGCACGCTGGAGGCCGTCGCCACCCCGCCGATGACCGTGCCCGACGACCTCCCGGTCAGCGAACTCATCGACCGGTTTCAGGCCGAGAGCCAGGAGCTCGCGCTGGTCGTCGAGGGCGGAGAAGCCGGCGGGAAGAGCGAAGAGAGCCGCGTGGTCGGGCTCGTGACGACGACCGACGCGTTCGAGGCGATCGCCGGGGACCTCGAAGACCCGTTCGACTGAGCCTCAGTCCGCCGCCGAGCCCGCACCGCCGTGGGCGTCGTCCGTCATCGACGAGTCGCGGTGGAGGTAGTAGAGCGCGCCGAACAGGAGGGTGGCGAGCACGTTGAGGACGGCCTTGTAGTCGAGCTGTATCGAGGTCTCGGCGACCTGGGTGCCCGCCCGCGCCGGGATGAGCCCGAACCCGGCGAAGACCGCGTGGACCACCAGTCCCGTGACGACCGCACAGACGAAGATCATCCCAGAGAGGACCGCCGCGAACTGCGTCCCGTAGTAGCCCCGGTAGGCGTCCAGCAACGGCGGGATGATGAGGTCGGCGTAGATGTAGCTCAGGACGCCGCCGAACGAGAGGCCCTCCGTCCAGAGGATCGTGGCGAACGGGACGTTCCCGACCGAACAGACGAACGTCACGATACCGATCACCGCCCCGAGGAACGTAGTCCAGACCACGAACGCCGGCAGCCCGAGGACCTCGCCGGCGAACAGGCCGGTCCAGACCGAGTCGGGCACGAACCCCGAGAGGACGCCGGCGAAGACGAATCCCACGAGGATGTCCTCCCAGAGCATCCCCCACTCCTTCCACTGTTTGTCGGCCAGCGCGCGCCAGCCGTCGATCGAGGTGGCGCGCTCGCGGATCGAGTCGTTCGCGTCGGAGGGGTCGAAGCTCTCCATGCAGCTTTCCGAGCAGAAGTAGTAGGTCGTGCCGTCGTGCTCGGTGGAGTACTCCGTCTCCTCCGGGTCGACCTCCATCCCGCAAACCGGGTCGCGCGCGGTGGGTTCGTCGTCGGACGTGGCGTTCTCGCGGGCGCGCTCGATCACGTCGTCGGGGACGAGATACCGGAAGCCGAGCGCCATCAGGCCGATCAGGAGCAGCCCGCCGAGGAAGTCGGCGGCGAGGAACTGCCAGCCCAGGAGGATCCAGATCACCGCGCCGATCTCGATCACGAGGTTGGTCGAGGCGAACATGAACGCGCCGAGCGCGGCGGCCGCCGACGCGCCCTTCTTGAAGAAGTTCTTCGCGGTGGCGGTCGCCGAGTACGAACAGCTCGACGAGACGAACCCGAAGAAGGTGCCGTAGGCGAGTTCGCGCGGGCCGTCGCCGTCGAGGAGGTCCGAGACCTTCTCGCTCGGGACCCACGCCTCCACGCCGCCGGCGATCGCGAAGCCGACCACCAGCGCCCACCACGTTATCCAGCCCATCGTGACCGCCGTCGTCGCGGTCTCGACGGCCCCGCCGACGAGAAACGAGCCGAGGGGCTCCCGGGTCGTGACCGCCCCGACGGCGACCGCGAGGACCGCGAGCACCGTGAGGATCGCGTAATCACGTCTCTCCATCGTGTGTCCATATCTACACGGTCGCCCTTTTCCTACGTTGTGCCTTCGAGACCATCGCCATCAGCCTAGAGTGGGTTCGATGACGAAGTGAGGGAAACCGCTCGTTTCACATGTCGAACCATCCGGGGAAGGAAACACCGCGAACGAAGCGTGAGGATTATCGGACGGGTCGAATCCCGGTCGATTTTGGACAGTTCTCCTCAGTCTTGGTCGCCCCAGGCGGAGTCGTGCACCGCGTCCCGTACGGTCCGGGCGTCGGCGTCGGTCCGGTCGCGGACCATCCGGCGGAGGCGAGCGAGTTCGGTGGCGAGCGAGTCGCGGCCGAACACCGCGAAGCCGCAGAAGATGACGACGAACCCGACGAGCGTCGTGGCCGAGACGGACTCGCCGAGGAGCACCCAGCCGCCGAGGGTCGCCACCACGGGCGAGAGGTAGAATATCAGGTTGCCCTGGATCGCGCCGACCTCGTCGAGGAGGCCGAAGTAGGCGATGAACGCCAGCGCGCCCGAGAAAACCCCGACGTAGCCGAGCGCCGCGATCCCGGGCAGGGTCCACTCGATCGCCGCGAAACTCTCGCCGGCGGCGAGGCTGAGGCCGTGACAGACCAGCGCCCCGACCGGGAGCGCCCAGGCCGTTCTGACGGTGCTCGAAAGCGAGGAGTCCGCCCGGCGGATCGTCACGCTCCCGAGCGCGCCGAAGACCGCCGCCGCGAGCATGAGGGCCTTCCCGAGCAGGCCGCCGCCGAGGAGGCTCGCGGGGTCGATACCCACCACGAGCGCCACCCCGACGAACCCGATCGCCATCCCAACGCCGCCGGCCCGCGAGAGGCGTTCGTCCGAGAGGAGCACCGCCGCGAGCACCGGCGTCAGGATCGGGTTGAGGCTGTAGATGATCGACCCGACGCCGCTCGTGGTGAACTGCTGGCCGACGAAGATGCAGGCGTTCGTGAGCCCGATCGCGAACACGCCCGCGCCCGCGATCCCGAGGAGGTCCGACCGGGTTCGGGGGAGCAGCTCCTCGCGCGGGAACCGATAGACCGCGTAGCCGACCAGCACGAGCGCGCCGATGTCGAAGCGGGTGGCGACGAACAGCAGCGGCGGGAAGTACTCGAGGCCGGCCTTCGCGGCGACGAACGTGCCGCCGAAGAAGACGCCCGCAGCGAGGAAGAGGCCGAACAGGCGACGCGACGCCGACACTACGGCCGTCCTCCGACCGAGGCCACCGTCTCGAAACCGATCCGCGCGAAGGGAGGGAGTTCGTCGTTCATCGAGTCACGATACGTCGTCCGGGTTTGTATATGTGTTCAGAAACTTTTTCGAAGAATGAAAATGTGTTGCGGCGCGTCGTCGGCTCACGGGGTGAGCGGATTTCAGGGGACGAAAACGGCTATACGCGAGCGGGGGCCAGGGAGGATATGGACCGGGCGCTCGAAGAGATCGAGTTCCTCGCGCTGTCGGCGAACCGGGTGGCGGTGCTCGAGACGCTGCGCGAGCACGCTTGCACCCGCCGGGAGCTCGCCGAGCGCACCGACGCCTCCCAGCCCACGCTCGGGCGCGTCCTCAGGGACCTCACCGAGCGCCACTGGGTGACCCACGACGGCGAGCGCTACACCACGACCGCCACGGGGGAGATGGTCGCGGCGGAGTTCACCGACCTCCGGGAGACCCTCGAAACGGAGCTTCGGCTTCGCGAGGTGATGGCGTGGCTGCCGACCGACACGATGACGTTCGACCTCCGTCGGCTCCGGGACGCGACGATCACCCGTCCGAGCCAGACCCGACCCGACGCGCCCGTCCAGCGTGCGCTCGAACTCCTCTGGGACGCCAGCGAGGTCAAGATCTTCTCGCACGCGTTCAACGGCCGGAGCCTCGACGTGCTCCAGCGCCGTATCGCCGACCACGAGGGTCGGTTCGAGGGGGTGTTCTCGCCCGCCGCGGTCGAGGCGCTGGCCGACGACGCCCCCCTCCGCCGCCAGCTCCAAGACCTGCTCGCGGCCGACGACGCCGAGGTCCGGCTCTACGACGGCTCGATCCCGGTCGCGGTGACGCTCGCCGACGACGTCGTCCACCTGCTGCTCCGGGACGAGGGCGGCCTCCTCCGGGCGGGGATCGACACCGACGACGAAGAGGCGGTCGCGTGGGCGCGCGAGACCCACGAGGCCTACTGGGAGCACGCCACGCCGCTCGACCTCGACGCGCTCGATTGAGCTCGACCCCGCCGACCACGCGGGATTTACAACGAGGATTGTTAATTATACTGATAAGTCTTATCCGTGGCCGGTGCCGACCGCCGAGCGATGAAGACGGGGACCGAAACGACGGGGCGCATCGCACGCCTGCTCGGCGCGAGGGACGACCGTCGGTCCGGGTCGGCGGACCCCGACACGCCACGTCGGGCCCGGGTCGCCGACTCGGTGATATTCGGGGTGCTCGGCGCGGCGTTCGCGACCTGGGCGGTCCGGATCCCGGCGGTGAGCGCCTCCCTCGGGATCGATTCGGGGGCCATCGGGCTGGCGCTGCTCGGCCTCGCGGTCGGGAGCATCCTCGGGCTGGTGACCAGCAGCGCGCTGGTCTCGCGCTACGGGAGCCGGCGCGTGGTCGGGGGCGGGCTGTTCGTCTACTGTCTCGGGCTCCCGGTCGTCGGGCTCGCCGGCGGGTTCGCGAGCCTCGTCGGGCTGTTGGCCGTCTTCGGGTTCGGCAAGGGGCTGGTCGACGTGGCGGCGAACGCCCAGGGCGTGCGGGTCGAGCGCGGTTACGCCGGCCAGATAATGGGGAGCTTCCACGGGCTGTTCAGCGGCGGCGGGCTGGTGGGATCGGGCTTCGGCGGGGTCGCGGTCGCGCTCGGGCTCTCGGTCGAGACCCACTTCGCGATAGTCGGGGTGGCCCTGCTCCTCGTCGGCCTCGCCGCCAGCACGCGCCTGCTCCCCTTCGAACCCAGCACCGGCGGCGACACGGCGTTCGCGCTCCCCTCCCGAAAGCTCGCGGGCTTCTGTGCGATCGGCTTCTGTGCGCTGTTCATCGAGGGGGTCGGCAACGACTGGAGCGCGGTCTTCCTCGACGGCCCGGCGGGCGCGGGTCCCGCGGTCGCGACCCTCGGCTTCGCGGCGTTCTCGCTGTTGATGATGGTCGGGCGCTTCCTCTCCGACCGGCTCGTCACGCGGCTCGGCGCGCGGCGCTTCCTCCGGGTGACGGCGACGGTCGCGGGCCTGGGGCTCGCCCTGACGCTCGTCGCGCAGACGGTCGTCTCGCTCGTCGGCTTCGCGGTGCTCGGGGCGGGGCTGGCCGGCGTGATGCCGGTGGCGGTGAGCCTAGCGGGCAACCACGACCCCGACACCCCGGCCGAGCGGGCGGTCGCCGCGGTCTCGACGACGGGCTATGGGGGGTTCGTGATCGGACCGGTGCTGATCGGGCTGCTCGCCGACGCCACCTCGCTCCGGGTGGCCTTCCTCCCGGCGCTCGGGCTCGCGGTCGCCATCGTGGCGCTCACGACCGTCCTCCCGACGGTCACTCGGGGCTCTCACGCCGATTCCGTCGGCGCGAGCGGGGACGACTAGCCCGACTCGACCCGCTCGACGACGAGCCGGGTCACCGCGACGTCCTCGGTGATGGCACCCCGCCCGCCGACCGTGTACGTGCGGTCGTCGGTTTCGATGCAGACCCGGGCCGCGCCGGCGAGTTCGGGGAGCGACGCGGGTTCCTCGTCCGTCGTGCCGGTGTACTCGACCCCGACGAACTCCCCGGCGAGGGTACACGCCTCCCCCGTCCCGACGAACTCGCCCTCGACCCGGCCGGAGATGGTCGCGCCGCCGTCGAGAAGGGGTTCGAGCCACCGGACGCAGTCGGTGATCTCGACGAACGAGTGGGGTGGCTCCTCGCTTCGCGCGGTGTAGACCTCGTCGTAGACCTCCCAGAGCCGGCTCAGGAAGTACCAGTGGAAGACGTAGGCGGTGGTGTAGTCGTCGACGAGCACGCCGTACTCCTCGGACTGCGGTGCGGCGGTCGCATAGCACGCCCGCTGGCGGTCGGCCAGCAGCAAGAACGGACCCGGAAGCTCCCGGCGGCGCACCTCGGTACACGTCCCCTCGAACGCCGCCGCGTCGAGGCCGTCGTCGGGGACGTGGAGCGAGAGCTGGACCTGGACGCCCCGTTCGAAGGCGTCGCGAAGGTCGGCCTCGAGCCGGCGAAACTCCTCGGGGGTCGCGGCGACCTGGAGGTGGGCGGCCGCCCCCGCGACCGTCTCGCGGGCGTGTTCGAACACCGTTCGGCGGCGGCGCACGATGCTCACGCCGCCGCCTTCGACCGTCGCCTCCCGATACCGGGTTTCGACCGCCTCGATAGCGGTCTCGAACCGCTCGATTGCGGTTCGCAACCCCGAGAGCGCCTCGTCGGGGTCGTTCGCCCGGGCGTAGAGCCGGTCGCGGTCGTAGGTCGTCACGTAGCCCGCGTCCTCCAGCCCCCGGAGGACGTCGTAGACCCGGGGTTGGGGCACGTCGCTCCAGGCGGCGATGTCGCTCGCCGACCCCGAGCCGCGTTCGAGGAGCGCGACGTAGGCGTCGGCCTGGTAGGGCGAGAGCCCCGCCGTTTCGAGCACCGCCCGGAGTTCGTCGGAGTCCATTGGACACCGTTCGGTACTGGTGGGTTTAGGTCCCGCCCCCTCCGTCGGCGGGCGTCGGTGACCGATCCGACGCGCCGCCTGCGAGTGCCGGCCCGGAGCCTAATCCGCCGGCCCGCCGTTGGTCGGTATGAGTTCCGGAGAGTGGAGCGGCGACGACGAGTTCGAGTGTTCGACCTGTGGAGCCGTCTTCGAGACCGAGCGAGAGCTCGAACAGCACGCCGAATCGGAACACAGCGACCCGACGTCGTCCTGACTCACGCCCGAACCCATGCACGCCCGACCGCCGAGTCGGGAACCGTTCACGGATATTCCATACTAGATGCTCTTCAACGACCGAATCAAAGACGACGAAACCGTCGAATCGATCTCGCGCGAGGAGATGCTCCGCCACTGGCTCGAAAAGGAGGTCCACGAGAACGACGGCGACGACCTCGCTGTCGACGCCATCGAGGACGAGGACCGCCTGCTCGACGAGCTCATCGACCGAAAACCGATCGCGGAGTCGATCTTCGCCGACAGCGACCTCCGGTGGCACCACCTCGACCTCCAAGAGGACGAGCTCGAAGCCCTCCACACCATCAAGGGCGAATCCGGCGAGGACTGGCGGGCGATCACCGAGGAGAACACCATCGCGAGCATCGCCGACCACATCCACGAGGCCGACGACCTCGCCGAGCTCGACACCCCGAAGGACCTCGAACAGGTGGTGGACTTCGCCTCGAAGTTCCCCGACGACATCGAGATGGAGGAGCTGATCGCCGTCGAGGAGACCGACGAGGACGCCTACCTCGCCGACGGGAACCACCGGGCAGTGGCGATCGCGCTCCACCGCAGGGACGGGGGAGACTACCCCGAACAGGAGGCCTACGTCGGCGCGAGCGCGGACCAGCTGGGTTCCTGAGAGCCGCTCGCTTCGTCGTATCGGACGATCACTCCAGCCGGTAGCGCAACAGCGCCGCGATACCGCCGAGCGCGCCCAGCTGGTTGCCGGGCGCGAACTCGCTCGAAAAGACGGTGACGGAGCCACCCTGCTGTTCGACGCTCTCGATGACCTCGTTCGCGTCGATCGACCAGTCGCCGTCGCCGGCCCGTTCCTCCCGAAGTTTGTCGTCGAGCACCAACAGCTCGTCGATCGCACCGTACTCCGCCGCTTCGGCCACCGCTTCGATGCCGTAGGTCGCCGCGCCCTCGGTGGCGATCCGTTCGGTGAGGGCGTCGATCTTCTCGGCCTCCTCGGCGATCCGGGTCTCGGCCTGGACCTCCTCGACCGCGCCGCGTTTCAGGACCTCGTGGACGCCCCGGTCCCCGGCGGCGCTGGTGTCGACCGTCGCGCCGAACTTCTCCGCCACGTCGGGATGGTGGCGCTCGATGTACTTCAGCGCGTCTTCTTTGGTGAATCCCGGTCCGGCGAGCAGGACGGTGTCGACGTCGAGGTGTGAGAGTGCGCTCGCGAGGTCGCCGAATAGCTCCTCGCGGTCGCGCGCGTCCTCGCCCTTTCCCGTCGGCCCCGTCAGGGAGGCGTACTCCTCGGTGCCGTACTGTGCGACGGTGTGGATCGAGGCCGCGCCCTCCTCGACTGTAGCGATGGCGACCTCGGCGTTCTCGGTGGCCTCGACGGCCTCCTCGATCCGCTCGCGCTGGTCGGGCTGCCAACGCTTCTCGATCTCGACCTCCTCGCGCTCCTCGACGTTCAGGGTGTGGTGGTGGCCGACCTGGTCCTCGCGGGAGGCCCACTCGATGGGTCCCGAGACCCGGAGCCGGTTCGCGAACTTGTGAAACTCGCTCTCCTCCACGGAGAGGGTGACGGACATGGGTTCGCGCTCGCCGCCGGTGTCGCGCATCCGGTCGTCGGCGCGCTGGATCCGCCGGGTCGTCTCCCCGGAGACGAGGTCGCCGGGTTCGAGGACGTAGGAGAGATGCCAGAGGTCGTCGAGGCTCTCGGGGACGAGCGTCCAGCGCTCGCGCCCGCCCTCGACGCTCGTCCGGCCGTTGATGCGCATGGGGAAGCTCGGGGGCGGGGGGCTAAGTGCGCTGTCGTTCGCCGTTCGTCGGGTGAGATCGGACGGCCGTCGAGCGAGTCGAGTTGTCGACGAAGCAAACAGTTATGGTGCGAAAACCGGAACCACGAACGACACCGATGGAACGGAAGATCGACCCGAACGGGGGCCACGACGGGCGCTACGGTTTCGACGGGGGATCGTCGAGGAACGACTCCGAGGGACTCCTCACCGGCGAGTTGGGGCTGGATGCCGACGTCGTTGCCGCCATCTCGTACGTGCTCTGGTTCGTCTCCGGGATCGCGGTGTACGTCCTCGAGGACGACCGGACACTCCGGTTTCACGCCGCCCAGAGCATCGTCGTGTTCGGCGGTCTCTGGGTCCTGAACGTGTTCTTCGGGGTATTCGCCATCGTCGGTATCGGGTCGGTCGGGGCGGCGCTGAGCAGCCTCCTCTCGCTGCTCGGGGTCGGACTCTGGGTCTTCCTCGTCGCCACGGCTTACCGGGGCGAGACCCGCCGGATCCCGGTCGCGGCCGACCTCGCCGACCGACTCGCCGGGGAGGAAACACGACGCGGCTCGCGCGGAACGACGAACGACGACGCGCTGGCGGCACTCCGTGACCGGTACGCCCGCGGCGAGATCGGCGAGGAGGAGTTCGAATGCCGGCTCGAACGGCTGCTCGAAACCGAGCACGACGACCGAAACCGGCGGCGTGAGTCGCCGGAAACCGAACGGTCGTGGTGAGCAGGACGAACGGTCGGACCCTCAGTCCTCGACGACCCGGCTCCCGCCCGGTGGCAGGAACTCGGCGATCAGGTCGGGGCTCGCGACCTTCCTGACGAACGAGGTGTCCCGGAACCGTTCGCGGAACGTGCGGTAGAGGCGCTTCGCGGCGTCGTTCTGGGCGTACTGTCCGGGTTCGAGGGTGACCGAGGTCTCCGTTCGGGGTTCGATCGCCGACGGCGGACCACCGACCACGCGGGTCTCGGGTTCGCAGGTGATGCCGACCGCCGCGCCCACGGCCGTATCCCGGAAGTAGGTGCGGTCGCCGCGAACCGTGAACGCGCCCTTTTCGAGGTACTCGCCGCTCTCGGGGGTCTTCGAGACCTGGTCGGGGTCGGCCATGTAGACGTCGCCCGCGAAGCGCCCGTCCTTCCAGACCGACGAGTAGGAGACGGCGAACTTCGCGGCCTCGTCGAGCGTTCCCTGCGGGAGGTCGATCTCGCGGGTCGGTTCGCTCGGGCCGGTGGCCTTGAGGACCGTGACGGGGCCGCCACGGGCCTGGGTGTGCAAGAAGCGGTCGCCGCGGTCGAGGTACTTCTTGACCAGATCTTCGTTCTGGTCGGCGTTGCGGCCGCCGAGCACCAGAAAGCCGTCCGAGGTGTGGAACCACCGGAAGCGCTCGTACCACTGCTCGTTCGTTCTGATGGGTATCGAGCGCCGGTCGAGCCAGTCGATGTCCTCGGAGTCGTCGTCGGCGTCGGTCGCGTCCGCGCCGCCGGCTTCCCACTCCTCGCGGCGCTGTTCGAGGGCTTCGAGTTCGGCGCGGGTGTCGGCGATGGCCTCCTCCGCGCCCTCCTTCTTGCCGACCACGCGTTTGGCCTCGCGGTAGAGCCGGTCGGCGTTCTGCTCGACGCCCTCGCGCGGGTCGAGGGTGATCGTCTCGCCGTCGACCTCGACGCTGACGGTTCCCTCGCTGGCTTCGACCCCCGCGACGGCCTCCGCCGCCGGGATCCCCTGTTCTTTGCCCTCCTCGAACCGTTCTTCGATCTCCTCCCACGGGGTGTCGCGCTCGCGGGCCGTGCGAACGGTCGAGAGGATCTCGTCGACGAGGCCGTAGTTCGCATAGAGGGATTCGGCCTTCGCGCGTTCGGCCTCGGCCTGTTCCTCGAAGCCCTGGATCGCACCTTCCTGCTGGTCGATGATGCGTTGCTGGCGCTCGATCTCCTCCTCGAAGTCGGGTTTCTCGCGCCCGCCGCCCTCCTCGTTCTCGGTGGTCTCGAGGTCGACGAAGTAGGCGTCGAGTGCCTCGGTGAACGACTCGAAGCCCTCGCTGTCGAGGTCGGCGTTCTCTTCGAGCGGGAACGGCGTGACGTCCACGGGCTCGTCGTCCTCGCGGTAGATCCGGGGATCGAAGTCACCGTCCGAGAGCCGCTCGGAGAGCCGGGTGAGCGCGTCGAACAGCGCCGAGTACTCTTCTTCGCCCGAATCCTCGATGGCTTGCTCCTTCTCGACGCCGGCACGGGTGCAGAGCTCCTCGGCGTAGAGGCCCCCGAAGTTCAACTGCGTGGCGAGCGTTCGCACGAGGTCGGTGTTCGACTCCTCCATCCGGGCGGCGAAGCCCTCGTAATCGACCGCGAGCGGGTCGAAGCGCGAGGAGGGGAACTCGTACTGCGCGCCGGGAGCCACGGTTCTGGACTGGAGCCGGACGGTGTTGAGACAGTCGACGACCTCGCCCGTCGAATCGAGCACCGCGACGTTGCCCTCGCCGAAGAGTTCGGCCACGATCCGCGTATTCCGGTCCTCGCGCTCGAACTCGAAGGTCAGCACCCTGTCGAAGCCGAACTGCGAGGCCCCGGCGAAGTCGGCCCCCGAGAGCCGGTTTCTGAGCATCTTCGCGAAGTCCGGCGGTCGACCGGGCGCGTCGGGGACGTGGTCGGGCGAGACGACGTGGGCGCGTTTGGTCTCGCCGACCTCGACCATGAGCTCGACGCGGCCACGGTCGAAGTCCCGGAGTTTGAGGCGAAGCAGGTCGTCGCCGTAGAGATAGGCCTTGTCGAGTTTCGCGCCGGCGTACCGCCCGAGTTCCGTCACGAGCGCCGCGAGGTCCACACTGGTGAGCTCGCGTTTCGGGTCCATGTCCCACCACCGGACCCGCGCCGAAAAGAGGTGTCGTTACCGCCGTCCGGGACCGTCGCGAGTCGAGGAGCGGTGGGGGTGCGGACTACGGCGGCGGTGTGGATGCCGCAGCGGCGCGGACTACGGCGGCGGTGTGGATGCCGCAGCGGCGCGGACTGCGGTGGCGGTGTGGATGCTGTGGCGCGCGGGAGGCCGTCGAAGACGGCCGACTCGTGCGAGGGATGAGCGGAGTGAGGGCGAAGCCCGAGCGAAGCGAATCGGTTGGGGAGGCTCGTGGCTGTCGCGGGGCGGTTGCGGAGCGGTCTCTCATTGGAGCCAGGTATTGCCATCGCCGTGTCTCGAATCGCCACAACCGTGCATGGAGGTCTCCGAGGTAGTCCAACGGAGCAGTAGGGTTCAAATCCGACTCCGAGTCCGACACCTCTTTCATCCAAAGCATCCCACCATCGCGCATGACTTCCCGCGGCCCGCTCGCGACCGTCTCGCCGCTCGACGGCCGCTACGCGAGCTACACCGAGCCACTCGTCGAGTACGCGAGCGAGGGCGCGCTGATCCGCGCTCGTGTCCAGGTCGAGATCGAGTACCTGATCGCGCTCGCCGACTGCGACGCCACGCCGTTCGCCATCGACGACGCCGACCGCGAGACCCTTCGCGAGGTCTACGAGTCGTTCTCCGAGGTGGATGCAGAGCGCGTGAAACGCCTCGAAACCGAAGGGACGGACGACCGGCCCGCGACGAATCACGACGTGAAGGCCGTCGAGTACTTCGTTCGCGACAGCCTCCCCGACCCCGCTATCGCGTCGTGGGTTCACTTCGGGCTCACGAGCGAGGACGTCAACAACCTCGCGCGGCGGGTGTGCTGGAAACCGGCGGTCGAGTCGGTGGTGCTCCCCGAACTCGAAGCGGTACAGGAGAAGTTCGCCGACCTCGCCACGGCGTACGCCGACACCCCGATGCTCGCGCGAACCCACGGCCAGCCCGCCACCCCGACCACGTTCGGCAAGGAGATGGCGGTCTACGCCGGGCGGCTCCGCCGGAGTATCGACCGGGTCGAGCGCGCGGCCGACGGCCTCGCGGGCAAGCTCGCCGGCGCGAGCGGGACCTACGCCGCCCACCGCGCCGCCTACCCCGAGGTCGACTGGCGAACGTTCTCGGCGGCGTTCGTCGGCTCGCTGGGACTCGCCCACGTCGAACCCGTGACGCAGTTGAACCCCGGAGACGACCTCGCGCGGCTGTTCGACGCGCTCCGCGGGGCGAATCGAGTCCTGCTCGACGCCGACCGCGACGCCTGGCGCTACGTCTCGGACGGCTATCTCGGCCAGGACAGCGCGAACGACGAGACGGGGAGCTCGACGATGCCCCACAAGGTCAACCCCATCGACTTCGAGAACAGCGAGGGCAACCTCGAGAAGGCGAACTCGGACCTCGAATTTCTGGGGACCTATGTTACGACCTCGCGCCTCCAGCGCGACCTCTCGGACTCGACGGTAAAACGAAACGTCGGAAGCGCGTTCGCCCACTGCCTCATCGGCTACCGGAAGGCGGGCATCGGGCTCTCGAAGGTGGTCCCGAACGAGCGGGTCATGCGCGAGGACCTAGCGGCCAACCCCGAGGTCGTCGGCGAAGCGGTCCAGACGATCCTCCGACGCGAAGGGTATTCCGACGCCTACGAGCGGGTGAAGGAGCTGACCCGTGGCCGACGGACGAGCCTCGACGACTTCCACGAGCTGTTCGACGACCTCGACGTGAGCGAGGCGACCCGCGAGGAGCTACGGGCGCTCACGCCCGCGGGCTACACCGGCCTCGCGAGCGAGCTGGCCGATTCGGAGAGCTGACGGGAGCCGCTGTGCGACCCCAAGGAATCACCGAATCACGGTGACGTTGACCGGCGACCGGCGCACCACCGACTCGGCGGTGTTGCCGAGGAGGACCCGGGTGATCCCCGTGCGGCCGTGTGCGCCCATCACGACGTGGTCGACGTCGTGGTCGGCGACGTAGGCACAGATCCGGCGAGCCGATCGCCCGAAGACGATCTCGCCCCCCTCGATCCGATCCGGGTCGTTGGCGCGTTCGCGCAGCCGTTCGTGGAGCGCCTCGGCGTCGTCGCGAACGCCCTCGTACCACTCCTCGCTGTAGCCGGGCATCCCCGGAACCCCCGTCGGCGACTGATAGCCCGTCGTGAGGGGGTCGATGTCGACCGGGTCGATGACGGTGAGGAGGGTGATCCGGGCGTCGTCGAACGTCAGCGCGAAATCGAGGGCGCGTTCGGACTGCGGCGAGCCGTCGGTCGGGACGAGTACGTGCTTCGGCGCGGGCGAGTCGCTCATGCGGCGCTATCGACCGCGTGAGGACAAATCGATTTCCATCCCACCGCCGACAGCGACCGATCCCGTCGATCCCGGTGTGGTGCCGGCCTCAGAGGACGAACGCGAAGATCACGTACGACCCGACGGTCGAGATGGTCGGCGTCAGCAGCCAGAGCATCACGATCCGGCTGGTCGCCGCGGCGTCGAACAGCTCCTCGGCGACGAGTTCGTCGGGGTCCTCCTCGCCGATCTTCGGGACCTGGGCCGGCTGTTCGTCGGTCTCCGGCGGTTCCTCGGCGGGTCTGGCGGTCGCGAGGTCGCCGACGGACGGGCCACGCGGCAGCGGCGGCTCGCCGGTCTTGGGTGTGGTCTCGGCGGCCAGCGCGCCCACGGAGAGGTCGGGTCCGCCCTCGCCGCTCATCGCGGAGCCGGCGGCGTCGGCGAGCGTCACCGCGCGCGAGGAGCGCCCCCACCCGAGGCCGATGATACAGGAGGTCATGCTGACCGCGAGGCTCGCCGGGATCCCCATGTTCGAGAGCACGGTGATGATCGTCGCCCCCACCAGCGAGACCAGCATCGCGGCGAGGATCGGGAGGTCGGTGATGCCGTCGCCAACGGTGTCGAGGGTGCGTCGGGCGATCGTGAACGCCCCGACGCCGATCGCGGCGATGGCGAGCACGACACCCTGGACCACCGTGATCTGTCCGCTCCCCACGAGCGGTGCGACCGCGTTGGCGACGTTCGACGCCCCCGCCGAGAAGGCGTTGTAACAGGCGACCACGAGCACGAGGGCCGCCCCGACAACGTCACGCGGCCCCACGTTCTCGTTGAGCCGGGGTGTCGGAATCGACCCCGACCGGTCGAGGTGGAACAACCCGCCTTCGATCCGCGCGAACGAGATCCGGGCGTCGAGGTAGGGGTAGATGTACCGCCCGATAATGACCCCCGCCCAGAAGGCGACCAGCGGCGCGACGATCCACGCCGAGACGATCGAGAACATCAGGGTCTCGTTGAGGGTGTTGCTCGCGAAGCCGAGCCCGACGATCGCGCCGACGGAGGTCATCGAGGTCGAGGCCGGGACGCCATAGAGGTTCGAGATCAGCAACGAGAGGCCGGTGAAGAAGAGAACGACCGTGCTCGCGACCAGCGTGAACTGGCTCGACGGCACGATCTCCCCGCCCATGGTCGTGACGACCTTCCGCCCGACCGTCCAGCCGCCGATCAGCGCGAAGAGGG
>NZ_AOMB01000044.1 GCF_000336675.1 Halococcus hamelinensis 100A6
GAACTCGGCCCGGTGGGACTCCTCGTCCGAGAGCAGCGTCACCGCGAGGTCCTCGGTCACGGGGTCGTCGGCCGCCTCCGCCGCCTCGATGAGGTCGCGGTAGGTCTCGACCGCGCCCTGCTCGGCTTCGATGACGCCGTCGATCACGCTCAGGACGTCGGTCGTGTCCTCGGGCGGCTGGAGGCTCTCCTGGCCCATCTCCATCTCGAACGAGCCCTTCGGCTGGCCGCCGAGCTGGGTGATGCGCTCGCCGAGGGTCTCGGCGTGGCCGAGCTCCTCCTCGACGTCCGCGCGGAGGCCCTCGGCGACCTCCTCGGCGGTGACGCCCTCGATCGCGATGGCGTCGGTCTGGTAGTTGATCACCGTCTCGAACTCGTCGTTGCGCGCGGCGTGAAGCAGGTCGAGAACGTCCTCGTCACCGTCGGTGCTCATGTTTGCAGGGAGGGCCGTCGGCCACTTAAGAACCCGTTTCGCGGAGACACTTCCCCACCACCTCGTCGAGGAGTTCGGTCGCACGTTCGACCGCTGGAAGTCGAACGTACTCGCGGTCGGCGTGGGCCACTGGCCCCTCCTCGTCGGCGAGCACACCCGGGCCGAAGACGACGGTGGGCGCACGCCGAGCGAAGTACGAGGCCTCGGTCGCGGCGGTGAACGGCCGCGCCGCACAGCCGAGGTCCCGAAACGCCCGCACGACACCCGCATCGGCGTCCGTCTCGAAGGCTTCGAGGAACGGCGTCTTCCGGTCGGTGAGTTCGAACGAGACCCCGGAACCGAGGCGCTCGCGGAGGTACCCGTCGAGGCCGGTCTCGTAGCCGTTGGCGGTCTCGGGGGGCACGCTCCGGCGGTCGAGGACGACCTCACACGCGCCGGCGACCTGGTTCGTGGCGTCGCCACCCTCGATCACCGTGGGCGTGAGCGTCGGCGCGCCGAGGTCGGGGTGGGCGTCGAGCCCGTCGGGCCGGTCGTCGAAACCCGACAGCGCCTCGATGGCGCGAGCGGCGAGCGGGATGGCGTTCGTCCCGCTCTCGGGTTCGGCGGCGTGAGCGCTCTCGCCACGAAGCTCGATCCGCCCCTCGAAGCGACCCTTCGCGGCGGTACAGACGTCCAATCCGGTGGGCTCGCCGACGATGACCGCGTCGCCGCGTTCGGGGTCGAGGTCGAGCTCCGGCACGAGCGCCGCCGCCCCCGTCGAGTAGACCTCCTCGTCGGGAGTGATGGCGAGCGTGACGCGGCCGTCGTCGGGGTCGGAGTCGAAAAACGCCGCGAGCATCGCCGCGAGCGGACCCTTCGCGTCGCACGACCCCCGCCCCGAGAGGATGTCGCCGTCGCGGGAGGGCGGAACGTGGGGCGCGACCGTGTCGATGTGGGTGTTGAGGACGATGTGGGGGCCATCGGAGTCGCCAGTGCGGGTCGCGGTCACGTTGCCCGCGTCGTCGACCGTCGGTTCGACGTCGTGCTCGCAAAGCGTCTCACGGAGGAACGAGCGCATCTCGTCGACGTTCTCGTGGGAGGGGGTCTCGACCGCGCGTTCGAGGAACCCCCGCGGGTCGAAGTCGGTCATCAGTCGTCGGCGGTCGCGCCGGCGTCGCCGTCTATCTCGACCGAGCGCGAGCCACCCAGGGAGACCCGGCCCGCGAACTCGCGCTCGGTGGGGCCGCGGAGTATCGCTTCGGTGCCCGAGAATTCGACGTCGAGTTCGCCACCCGGCGGGGAGACCGTCACCGAATCGTCCTCGGTACGGCCGAGCTTTCGGGCGGCCGCCGCGACCGCGACCGCGCCGGTCCCGCAGGACCGGGTCTCGCCCTCGACGCCGCGCTCGTAGGTCCGCTGGTCGAACCCACCCGCGCCGTCGGGGCTCGCGACCGTGACGTTCGCCCCGCGCGGGAAGACCTCGGCGTGACGGACCGGCGGCGCGACCGATTCGAGGTCGATGGTCGAAACGTCGTCGACGAACGCCACCGCGTGGGGCACCCCGGTGTCGACCGCGGTGGCGTCGAGATCGCCGATGGGTTCCTCGACGAGCGGCTCGTCGCGCGCGAGCGGGACGGCCTCGGGCGAGAAGCGCGGCATCCCCATCTCGATCGAGACCGCCGTTTCGTCGACCGTCGCACGGCGGGTTCCCGACTGGGTGTCGACCATCACGACACGCTCGCCCGTTCGTTCGGCGGCCCAGGCCGCCGCACACCGCGCGCCGTTGCCACACATCGGGGCGGTCGAGCCGTCGGGCTGGACCAGCGTCATGACGACCCGCGGCGAGGCGTAGCCGGCTTCGAGCGCGAGAAAGAGCACGCCGTCCGCGCCGGTGGAGCCGTCTCCGTCCCCGATCCCGCTGTCGCGGTCACAGAGGTCGATCGCGAGTCGTCGTCGGTCCGTCACCGGCTGGGCCGCGTCGATGACGAAGAAGTCGTTGCCGGTGCCGTGGAACTTGTCGAATGATATCATTGGTCGAGCCTCGAAAGGTCGTCTACCGTCTCGCGCCGCACGCACACCCAGGACTCGTCGCCGTCGAGGGCACAGACCGCGGGTCGTGGGCGGGAGTTGTAGGTGCTCGCCATCTCGTAGCCGTACGCGCCGGCGTTGCCGACGGCCAGGAGGTCCCCGCGCTCGGGCACGGGAAGGCTCCGGCCGCGCGCGAGGGTGTCCGAGGACTCACAGACCGGCCCGGCGACGGTCGTCGCGACCGTCCCGCGCTCGGACGCATCCGCCGCGAGCGAGCGGATCGCGTGGTAGGCGTCGTAGAGCGCGGGTCGGGCGAGTGCCGTCATTCCGGCGTCGACACCCACGACAGTGGTCTCGGGCGTCGGCTTGACGGTGTTGACACGCGCCAGGAGGACGCCCGCGTCGGCCACGAGATACCGGCCGGGCTCGATGCCGAGCCGCGCGTCGGCCCCGAACGCGTCGCGAGTGGCCTCGGCGAGCGCCCCGAGGTCGAGCGGGGGGTCGGTCTCGTGGTAAGGGACCCCGAACCCGCCGCCGATGCTCACCGCGTCGATGTCGTGGTCGGCGAGGTCGGCGGCGATCTCGCTCACCCGCTCGACCAGCGCCGCGTGACCACTCAGGTCGCCGAGGATGCCGCTGCCGGCGTGGGCGTGGAGCCCGACGAGGTCGAACCCCATCCCCTCGGCGTCGGCCGCGACCGCTTCGATCCGTTCGGCCGGGATGCCGAACGTCGGGTCGCCGCCGGTTCTGACCTTCTCGTGATGGCCCGCGCCCACGGCGGGGTTCGCCCGGAGGTAGACCCGGCCCGTCCAGTCCCGGTCGGCCAGTCGGGTCAGGGTATCGCGCGCGCCGACGGTGATCGTGACCTCACGTTCGGCGGCGATCTCGACGACTCGATCCAGGTCGCGGGCGGGCGGGTTGACCGCGGTGTATCGCAGGGTCGAAACGCCCGCCTCGTACGCCCGGACGACCTCGCCGGCGGAGGCACACTCCGCACCGAGTCCCTCCTCGGCGAGCGTTTCGAGAACCGGCTTCCTGGCGTTGGCCTTCACCGCGTAGTCGATCGCGGCGTCGGGGAACGCCGCTCGAAGACGAGCCGCGTTCTCGCGCACACGACCGAGGTCGACCACGTAGAGCGGCGTGCCGTGGTCGGCGGCGAGGTCGCGCAGCCGCGCCGCCGACCAGTCCCCGAGCCGTCGCACGGCCGGGTTCCCGTCGAGGTCCGCGACGGCCCCCGCCATCACCGAAGCGCCTCCTCGCGCTCGGTGGCTTCCAGAGTCCTGTTCTCGACGGCGGTGGCGACCACGGCGGGCTTGTAGGCCCCGCCCTCGAAGAGGTCGTGCTCGCCCACGGAGGACTCGACGAACCGCGTGAACGCCCGCCGCTCGGGCGGGAGTTCGCCGTAGACGACCTCTTCTTCTACCAAATCGTAGACCGGGATTCGGGGCGTCAGCAGGGTGTTCTCACCTACCACCGAGTCGTGACCCACTACGAACCCCGAGGTCACGCGACAGCCCGCGCCGAGCGAGACGCCCTCCTCGACCACGACTGGAGCATCCTCGACGGGTTCGAGCACGCCACCCAGGAGGGTGTTCGCGCCGAGTTTCACGTCCGCGCCGACCTGGGCACACGACCCCACCGTATCACACGAGTCCACGAGCGTGCCGTCGCCGACGTACGCGCCCGCGTTGAGGAAACACGGACTCATCAGGATGGCGTCACTGCCGATGGACGCGCCCCGTCGCACGACGGTTCCGTCCGGGGTGTTCCGGGTGCCGCGCTCGCCGAGGTCGTCGGTCGAGCGAAGCGGGAGCACGTCGTGGTAGGCGACATCGCCGTACTCCCGACGCTGGGTTTCACGGAGACTGAAGTTCAGCAGGATTCCCTGCTTCACCCACTCGTTCGCCACCCAGTCGTCGCCCTGCTTTTCGGCCGCCCGGACCTCGCCGGCTTCGAGCGCGTCGAGGAACGCGTCGAGGGTGTCGCGTTCGTCCGTGCCCGCCTCGCTCGCGGTCAGTCCCTCGTCGGCGCGCGCCCAGAGGTCCTCGATCTCGGTTTCGAGGCTCACGCGAGCACCTCCTCGAACTCGTACCAGCCCGCATCACGCCCGGCGAGCCAGACCGCCGCGTCGAGCGCGCCGGCGGCGAAGACCCCCCGGCTCTCGGCACGGTGAGTGAGCGTGAGCACCTCGTCGTTGCCCGCGAGCAGGACCTCGTGTTCGCCACGAACGTTCCCCGCCCGCCGGACGTGAACCCCGACCTCGTCCCCGTCGCGGGGCTGTTCGCCCTCGCGGCCGTAGGTCCGGTCGTGATTCGCCCCGCTCGCGTCGTCGATACGGTCGAGTAAAGTGGTCGCCGTGCCGCTCGGCGCGTCGCGCTTTCGGTTGTGGTGGGTCTCGGTGAGCTCGATATCGTAGTCGGGGAGGGTTTCGACCGTCTCGGCGAGCGCCTCGGCAAGCGCGTGGACCCCGCGCGAGAAGTTCGTCGCCCGGAGAACCGGAACTCGGTCGGCGACGCCGCGGAGCACGTCGCGATGGGCCTCGTCGAAGCCCGTGGTGCCGGTGACGAATCCCACGTCCGCCTCCGCACACGCCGACGCGTACTCGACGGCGGACTCCGGTCCCGTGAAGTCCACCACGACGTCGGGCGCGTGGGTTGCTAGGAGATCCGGGAAGTCGACCGCCGGACGGAGTTCGTGACCCGCGACGTGCTCGGCCGCCGGGTCGCGGTTCGTCGCGAAAGCGACAGTCGTATCGTCGCGCCCGGCGGCCGTGTCGAGGACCGCCCGACCCATCGTCCCCGTCGCGCCCGTGACCCCGACCGCCGTCACCGTTCGACCTCCGCGGGGGTTCGTCGGTCGTCGGTATCGAGGTCGGCGAGGATCTCGGCGAGCGCGTCGCGACGCTTCGCCGAGAGCCGCGAGAGCGGCGAGCGCATCGTGGGGTCCATGTGGCCCCGGATCGAGAGCGCCTCCTTCAACGGGATCGGGTTGGTCTCCCAGAACAGCGCGCGGAACAGGGGTCCGAGCTCGTGGTGGCGCTCGCGGGCGCGCTCGAAGTCGCCGTCGAGCCCGGCGTGAACCATCCGGCTCACGCGCTCTGGTTCGACGTTCGCCGCGACGCTGATGGTGCCGCGCCCGCCGGTCGCGAGGGTCGAGAGTGTGACCGCGTCCTCGCCCGAGAGCACGGCGAAGTCGCTCTCGCGGGTTCGCTCGATGACCTCGCTGACGGCGGCGAGGTCGCCGCTCGCGGACTTGTAGCCGACGACGTTGGGGTGCTCGGCGAGCGTCACGGCGGTGTCGACCTCTATCGTGCGGCCCGTCCGGCCGGGGACGTTGTAGACGACCTGCGGGAGGTCGACGGCGTCGGCCACGGTCCGGAAGTGGGTCTCCATCCCGGCGGGTTCGGGCTTGTTGTAGTACGGCGAGATGAGGAGCAGCGCGTCCGCGCCGGCGTCGCGGGTGCGTTCGGCGAGTTCGACCGCCTCGCGTGTCGAGTTCGACCCCGCGCCGGCGACGACGGGTATCGAGACCGCCTCGGCCACGGTCTCCACGACCGCGACGTGCTCGTCGTGGGTCATGGTCGCGCTCTCGCCGGTGGTGCCGACGGGAACCAGGCCGTCGACCCCCGCCTGTGCGAGCCGTCGGGCTTCGGCCCGTAGTCCGTCGAAATCGATGCTTTCGTCCGCCTCGAACGGCGTCGCCATCGCGGGAAAGACGCCGTCGAGGTCGATCTGGTGTGTCATGTGGTGGTGGAGTGGGGACTCTGAAGTCGATTCACGAGAACGGTGCGCAACGGGGCGCTACACCCGCCGCGAACCAGCCGGTTCGCGTTTCGATTTCGTCCCCGCCGCGGCCTCGAACTCGTCACACCCATCGCTCGCCGACCGGGTCTGTGAGGGTGTGACGCGTGGCATATCACGACCACGGCACCCGGAGGACTTAGGCGTTGTGACGGGTGCGATACCTGCCAGTGCCGCCCTACAGCCGTTCGAGCGCCGCGATGGATTCGAGCAGCGCACGACCGTTGTGGTAGGCGGCCTTGTAGACCGCGCCCTTCCGGCCGACGGGTTCGAGCTCGTCGGTCACGCCGGAGTGCCACTCGCCCACGTCGTGGTCGATGCCGTGCTCGTCGAGGAAGTCGTAGGTCTCGGTGAAGACGTCGAGATATCTCGACTCCCCGGTGTGTTCGTACATCCTGAGCGCGCTCGTCAGCCCCTCGGCCTGCACCCACCACGCCTTGACCCGGAAGCTCGCCGGCTCGTCGAAGCCACCGTAGAAGTAGAACCCTCCCTGTTCGTCGTCGTAGCCGTATTCGAGGGTGTACTCCCAGAGGGTCTCGTAGAGGTCCGTGTAGAGGTCCTTCGAGACCCCGAGCGCGTCGGCGGCGTCCATCGAGAGCCAGACGTTCTCGATGTCGTGACCGTACGAGACGACTCGGAGGTCCTCGCCGTCGAGTTTCGGCTCCCATCGAGGGGTGTACTTGTCCGAACACGCGCCTAACCGCTTTCGGACTACCGTGTTGGTGAGGATGTCGAGGAGTTCGTGCAGACATTCGCGTCCCCGATCGGTTTCGAAGACCTCGTAGTAGGTCGTGAACGCCTCCATCAGATGGAGGTGGGTGTTCATGAGTTTCAGGGAGGCGTCGAGCGCATCGTCGCCCGACTCCTTCGGCGACCAGTCGGGCTCGATGTTGTCGAGGTAGGTCCGTCCGTCGAGAATCGGCTCCCACTCGGGCGTGAAGTACTCGACGTAGCCGCCGTGAGCCTCGTCCTTGGCGTGCTCGTCGAGCAGGTCGACGAGTTCGTGGGCGTACTCGGCCGCGCGCTCGTCGCTGGTCGCGCGGTGGTACTCCGAGAGCGCGTAGAGGCCGAACGACTGGCCGTAAAGGTGTTTGTTTGGTTTCGAAGTCGTGCCGTCGCGTTCGACCTCCCAGACGAACCCGCCGTGCTCCTCGTCCCACATCTCGTCGAGCAGGAACTCGAGGCCGTGGTCGGCGATCCCCTCATATCGCTCGCCGTAGCCCTCGCGCGCGAGGCGTGCGGTGAACCAGACCATCCGGGCCTGGGTGACGACCTGTTTGTGGCCGTTGCCCGCGAACTCGCCCTCACTCTCGTAGCTCGTCAGGAAGCCACCCTGCTCGTCGATGCACCGGGGAAACCAGAAGTCGAGTACGTTCTCCCGCAACACCGCTTCGAGCTTCGGACGGTACTCCTCGGCGACGACGGCCGCGTCGGTCATGCCTTCAGAGACGGCGGTGGCTTCAATAGTCGTTCTGGTGAGAGTTCGACGCCCGGACCGCAGGCCATCACGACCGGCGACGACACGTAGTGCCTGCAAAACGCCTGTAGAGAGGCCTACCGCCTGTGGAACGAGTCATAGCGGTTCGGGCTACCGATGGCGTCGGGTTAGATCCAGACCGGACGATAAGTATAAAAATGTGGGAAAATAACCGGTGGCATCGTATCTATGACTAATAAACAAACACGTCGTCGGTTCCTCACGACGGCCGGGCTCGCGACCGGTGTCGGGCTCGCGGGCTGTACCCGAGGCGGCACGAGCTCCGGCGGCAACTCGTCGGGGAACTCGTCGACGACGTCCCCGTCGTCGGAACTCGACCCCGCGGCCTATCGGGACGCGAACATCGACTGGCGGGCCCACGAGGGGACCAGCATCAACCTCGGGGCCGTCCAGCACGACTGGGTGACGAACGTCAGACCCTACGTATCGGTCTTCGAGGAGCTGACGGGGATCGACGTCGTCTGGAGCATCCTCCCCGAACAGCAGTTCCGCACCAAACGCCTCACCGACGTGAGCACCGGTGCGGGCAACTTCGACCTGTTCTTCATGGACCAGGTCGTCAACCAGTTCGCCCGCGCGGGCTGGCTCGAGAACCTCGACCCGTACTTCGACAGCGACACCCTCTTCGACGAGGACTGGTACGGCACCCAGGACCTCCTCCAGGTCTGTCGACAGGCCGCCCACGGCGCGGGTCGCCAGCCCTACTGGACCGGCCTGCCGATCACCGTCGAGGTCCAGACGATGTTCTACCGGGAGGACCTCTACGACAAACACGGGCTCTCGGTGCCGAAGACCACCGACCAGTTCCTAAAGAACGCGAAGACGATCCACGCCAACGAGTCCGACACCGTCGGGGTCGTCAACCGTGGCCAGAAGGGCTACGGGATGAACATCTACACGATGGACCCGTGGATCCGGGAGTTCGGGGGGCAGCTCTGGGAGTCCTATCCCAACGACTCGGGGCTCGACACGGAGACGGCGATGAAGGCGGGTCGGTTCTACGTCGACACCCTCCAGCAGTACGGCTCGGCCTCGGCCGCCACGATGGAGTGGTCCCAGGTGGTCGCGACGATGCAACAGGGCGGGGCCGGCCACATCCTGAACGACGCCAACCTGTTCTGGGGGAGCCTCTCGGACCCGAGCTCCTCGCAGGTCGCCGACGACATCGCGATCGCGAAGATGCCGGTGCCGAAGGGACAGAACACCTCGTTCGTGCCGGGCGCGTTCGTCTGGCAGCTCTCGACCTCGCCGGTCGCCGCCAACCCCGAGGCCGCGTTCCTGTTCATGATCTGGGCGACCGCGAAGCCCACCCAGCGCGCGATGGCCATTCAGGGCTCGGCGTCGTTCCCGGTCCGACGGTCGGTCTGGGAGGCCGACCCGTACCGCCAGAAGTACGGCCAGAACTTCGCCGACGTCTCCCTCCAGTCGCTCCAGGAGGCGAAGATCGAGCCGTTCGACCCGCAGTATCCCGTCTGGGGGCAGAAGTACTCGATCCAGCTCCAGCAGGCCATCGCCGGCAACAAGTCGGTTCAGTCGGCCTTCGAGAAGGCCGCCCAGCAAGCCGAACTCACCGCGGGGAGCGGGTGATCCGATGAGCACGGACACCCGGTCGGTCGGCTCGGACCAGGGCGAGGGCGCGCTCGGCTCGCTCAAGGGCGTCTGGAACGACTACCTCCCGGTCTGGCTCGCGACCCCGATGGTGCTCGTGGTCCTCCTGATCACGATCTTCCCCGGGGTCTACGACCTCTATCTCAGCCTCGTCAACTACACCTACGTCAACCCGGACCGGTTGGGAACGTTCGCGGGGCTCCACAACTTCGCGGTGGTCTTCACCGACCCCACCGTCTGGCAGTCGGTGATGGTGACGACGGTCTTCGTCCTGAGCGCGCTCGTGCTCGAGACCGTGCTCGGGTTCGGGCTCGCCGCGCTCGTCAACGACGTCGCGAGCGGGCGGGCGAAGTCGTTCTACCGCGTGGCGTTCATCCTGCCGATGGCGGTCGCGCCCGTGAGCCTCGCGACGATCGGCCAGGTGATGCTCCAGCCCCAGCTCGGGATCGTCCCCTACCTGATCAACAGCTACACCCCGTTCGCCGCGCCCGCCTTCCTCACCGACGTCCCGCTGCTCACGGTGATCCTGATCGACACCTGGAACTGGACGCCGTTCATGTTCCTGATCTTCTACGCGGGCCTCTCGTCGGTGCCCGACGAACTGCTCGAGGCCGCCCGGATCGACGGCGCACCGATGTGGCGGCGCTACGTCCACGTCGTGATCCCCTACCTCAAACCCGTGCTGTTCGTGGCGATACTCATCCGACTGATCGACCTCTTTCGGTCGTTCGGGCTGGTCTACACCCTCACTCAGGGTGGACCGGGGAACGCGACGATGCTGATCGGGATCCAGATCTTCCAGACCGGCTTCACCTACGTCGACCTCGGGGCGGCGAGCGCGCTCGCGATCGTCTACCTCGTGGTCGTGTTGATCATCTGCAACGTCCTGATCCGCGTCGTCGGCTTCGGGGAGGTGCTCGACTGATGGCGACCAGCAGTTCGGACGGCGGGCTGAAGGAGGTCGGCCGCCACGCCGTCCTCGTCCTCTGGACGGTCGTCGCGCTGTTCCCGCTGGCGTGGATCACGTTCATGTCGCTGAAGCCGCCGGGCGAGGCGATCACCCTCCCCCCGGACTGGATCTTCCTGCCGACGGTCTACAACTACATCCAACTGGTGCAGGACGCGGCGTTCGTCCACGCCTACGCGAACAGTCTCATCAGCGTGAGCGCCTCCGTGGTGCTCGTGCTCCTAGTCGGGGTCCCGGGAGCCTACGTGCTCTCGCGCTACGACGTCCCGAAGAAGCCCGACGTCCTGATCTGGATCCTCTCCTCGCGGATGTTGCCGCCGGTCGCGGTCGTCATTCCGTTCTTCGTGATCTTCCGGACCTTCGACCTCTACGACACCCTGATCGGGTTGGTGTTCATGTACATCACCATCAACATCTCCGTCGTGGTCTGGGTGATGAAGTCCTTCTTCGATGGGATCCCCGAATCCCTCGAAGAGGCCGCGATGGTCGATGGTGCGACGCGCTCGCAGGCGTTCCGGAAGGTGGTGTTGCCCTCGGCGGTGCCGGGGATCATCTCGGTCGCCGTGATCAGCTTCATCTTCGCGTGGATCGAGCTCCTGTTCTCGCTGGTGCTCACCAACAACCAGGCGGTGACCGTCTCGTTGCAGGTCTACACCTTCATCGGGTCGCGAAACATCGAGTACAGCATGCTGGCGGCGGCCTCGATGGCGATGATCGTCCCAGTATTGATCTTCCTGATCGCGGCGAACCGGTACCTCGCCTCCGGGCTGAGCTTCGGGGTGGTGTTGAAGGAATGATCCTTCGACCCGCCCACGCAACGACGACCGACAACCGACAGACGGAGACCCACTAATGGCACGAATCGAACTCAACGGCATCACGAAGACGTTCGCGGAGGGAAGCGACGAGATCGTCGCGGTCGACGACGTCGACCTCACGATCGAGAACGACGAGTTCCTGATCATGGTCGGCCCCTCGGGGAGCGGGAAGTCGACGCTCCTCAGGATGATCGCGGGGCTCGAACGACAGACCGAGGGCGAGATCACGATCGACGGCGAGCCGATCGGCGACCTCGAACCCGGCGAGCGCAACATCGCGATGGTGTTCCAGAACTACGCGCTCTACCCGAACATGTCGGTCCGTGGGAACATGAGCTTCGGGCTGAAGATGTCGACCGACCTCTCGGACGACGAGATCGACGGCCGGGTCGAGGACGCCGCCCAAACCATGAACATCGGGCACATGCTCGACAGCGACCCCAGCCAGCTCTCCGGCGGGGAGAAACAGCGCGTGGCGATCGGGCGGGCGACCGTCCGCGACCCGAACGCCTTCCTGATGGACGAGCCGCTCTCGAACCTCGACGCGAAGCTCCGCGCGGAGATGCGCACCGAGATCAAGCGCCTCCAGCGCGAGCTCGGCGTCACGACGGTCTACGTCACCCACAACCAGACCGAGGCGATGACGATGGGCGACCGGCTCGCGATCCTCAACGACGGCAAGCTCCAGCAGGTCGGCACACCCCTGGAGTGCTTTTACCGCCCGGCGAACACGTTCGTCGCGGGGTTCGTCGGCAGCCCGTCGATGAACTTCTTCGAGGTCACGCTCGATGGCGACCGATTGACGGCCGACAGCATCTCCTACGACGTCGACCCCGACGCGACCGAGGGGATCGACGACGGGACGGAGCTGCTGTTCGGCGTCCGTCCGGAGGACATCGAGCTCCGCGAGGAGGCCGACTCGCCCGACGACTTCGAGTGCGTCGTGGACGTCGTCGAGCCGATGGGGAGCCGGAAGTACGTCTACTTCACCCGCCCGGAGGACGAGAACGGGAGCGACGAGACCTTCGTGGCCGAGGTCGACGGCCAGCTCCCGGTCGAGTCGAGCGAGACGTGGTTCGTCCACGTCCCGAAGGACACCTTCTACCTCTTCGATCGGGGCTCGGGCGAGGCGGTTCACCACCGTCGGCTGCTCGAACGCACCGAACGGGAACTCCTCTCGAAGATCGAGGGACGGAACGCCGAGACCGCCGACACCTGACCCGGTGGTTTTCGTCACCTGCTCGTGACGAAACGTTTTAGCGCTCAGTCGAGCGATTACCGGCATGTCGAACGTCCATCCGGCCCAGCGCGTCGCGGTGTTGGTCGACGCGCAGAACTTCTATCACACCACCCAGAGCGTCTACTCGCGCAACATCGACTACCGCGAACTCCTGGAGGAGGCCGTCGACGGTCGCCAACTCACCAGGGCGATCGCCTACGTCATCCGGGCGGACTCGCCGAAGGAGGAGAGCTTCTTCGAGGCGCTCGCGGAGATCGGCTTCGAGACCAAGATCAAGGACCTCAAGACCCACGCCGACGGGTCGAAGACCGCCGACTGGGACGTCGGGATGATCCTCGACGCCGTCACCCTCGCACCGCACATCGACACCGCCGTGATCTGCACCGGCGACGGCGACTTCTCCAGGCTCTGTTCGCACCTCCGCCACGAGGGCGTTCGGGTCGAGGGGATGGCCTTCGGCGAATCGACCTCCGAGGACATGGTCGACGCCGTGGACTCGTTCACCGACCTCTCCGAGCGCGTCGACCGGTTTTTGCTGTAGGTCGTCTACACGCCGCCGTCGGAGACGCCGAGGAGCAGGGTGCCGCCGGCCATCACGAGCGCCGCGACGAACGCGACGAGACCCGGGATCCAGTCGAACTCGGGGATGGCGTAGAGCAGTACGACGATCGAACTGACGAGGAGCATCCCGCCACCGGCCATGGTCTGTGTGCGTTGATCCATGGGGACCAGTGGCCGCCGCCGATATAAACAGCTTCGGAAGCCGTCGAGCGGGATGGCCGGGCTTTTGCCCGCCGCGCCCGAGGTTCGGCCGATGGACGAGGACGAGACCGCGCGACTCCGAACGATCGCCGACTACCAGTTCGGTGCAGGGGCGGGGGCGGCGCTGTTCCCCGATGCCGACCTCGCGGTGCGGCGGTCGGTGAGCGGCCGCCCACAGCAGGTGTTCGACGGCGAGCGACGGCTGGTTTCGTACAACACGGACGGGCGATTCACCCTCGGAGTCGCAGGCGGGCGGCGGCTCCTCGGGCTCGACGCGCCGACCGCGCGGGTCGTGGTGGGCGAGGAGAGCGACCCGTTCGTCAGGGACGGCAAGAACGCCTTCGCGAAGTTCGTACAAGAGGTGGACCCCGCGGTGCGGCCCAGTGACGAGGTCTGTATCGTGGACCCCGCCGACGACCTGCTCGGGGTCGGTCGGGCGCGACTCTCGGCCGACGCGATGGCGGATTTCGAGACCGGCGTCGCGGTGAAGACCCGCGACGGAAACGACGGCTGAGGCGGGTTTCGCGGTGCTGCGGCCGCCGGTGCGGTCGCGGCGGTTGCGGTGCGGTCGTGGTGTGGCGGTGCGGGGCGGCCGCCGCAGTGCGGTTACGGTGGTCGTGGCTGCGGTTCCTGGTGTCTCGGCGAGCGCCGAAGGCGCGAGCCGAGGCTCAGGAGAACGGTGTTCTCCTGGTGGATGAAGGGCGAGCGAACTTCGGAGCACGCTTCGCGCGCTCCGTCCTTCCGTTCGCTCCGCTCACGGGAACGGAGTGAGCGAGGGCTTCGGCGGTGCTGTGTGGTGGCGGTTGCGGAGGTGTCAGTTATCGTTCCGCGAGCGAACGGAGTGAGCGAGCGGCCTTTTTTGATCCACATTTTTTGGCCGAGCGGTCCGCGAAGCGGACCCGAGGCGAAAAAAGGTGGGGGCGCAAAGGCTTAGTCCCGAGCCGGCCAATCCTCCTGGTAGTTCATGAATGTCGAGATGCGCACCACCGATTTCCTCGATCGAGCGGTCGATTGCTACAGCGACGTCGTCGGCGTCGTCGCTCACGACGGCACCGAGTACACCTACGCGGAGTTCGCCGAGCAGGTGAACCGGGTCTCGAACGCGCTCTCGGGGATGGGTGTGGGCCAGGGCGACCGGGTGGCGCTGCTCGCGCCGAACACCCACTACTTCCTCGAAACCATGTACGGGGTGAACCAGTTGGGGGCGGTCTTCGTCCCGATGAACTACCTCCTCACTCCCTCGGACTTCGAGTACATCCTCGACGACTGCGAGGCGAGGGTCGTGATCGCCGATTACGACTACGCCGAGAAGGTCGAGGCCGTCCGTGAGTCGGTGCCCGCCGAGGGGTTCGTCGGCTATCGCGCCGACGATATCGACGGCGAGTGGACCGACTACGAGGACTGGCTCGCGGGCGCGTCGGCGGACGCGCCCGACCGGCCGGAGATCGCGGAGGACGACGACGCGAGCATCAACTACACCTCGGGGACGACCGGCGACCCGAAAGGGGTGGTCAGAACCCACCGGACCGAACACTGGCACGCCCTCGTTCTGAACCAGCACATGGAGGTCGCGGACGACGACACCTACCTCTGGACGCTGCCGATGTTCCACTGTAACGGCTGGGGGCACACCTACGCCATCACCGGGATGGGGGGCACGCACGTCTGCCAGCGCACCTTCGATCCCGAGGGGACACTTCGCCGAGTGAGGGAACACGACGTCTCCTACCTCTCGGGCGCGCCCACGGTGTTGAACCGGCTCATCGCCTACTACGACGACCACCCGGACGCCGTGACGACCGGCGAGCGCGAGGTCCGGATCTCGACCGCCGGGAGCGCGCCCGCCACCGCGACGCTCTCGACCGTCGAAGAGGAGATCGGGTGGCGCGTGATCCACCTCTACGGCCTCACCGAGACCGCCCCGATGATCACGACCTCGCACTCGCCGCGCCGGCTCGCCCAGCGCGGGCGCGACCTCAAAGTGAATCAGGGATCCGAGATGATCGCCACCGACGTCCGCGTGGTCGACGACGACGGTCGGGACGTACCGCGCGACGGCGCGACCATCGGCGAGATCGTCGTGCGCGGGAATCAGGTGATGGACCGCTACCTCAACAAGCCCGACGCCACCCACGAGGCGTTCAACGCGAAACTGCCGGGCTACTTCCACACCGGCGACCTCGCGACCATCGACGAGGACGGGATGGTGGCGATCCAGGACCGAAGCAAGGACATCATCATCTCGGGCGGCGAGAACGTCTCCTCGATCGGCGTCGAGGACGTGCTCTACGACCACCCCGACGTCGCGAAGGCCGCCGTGATCCCGACCCCGAGCGACGAGTGGGGCGAGGCGGTGACGGCGCTCGTGGTCGCGAAATCAGGTGCGTCGCCGAGCGCCGAGGCCATCAGGGAGTTCGCCGGCGAGCACCTCGCGCGGTACCAGGTTCCAAAACGCGTCGAGTTCGTCGACGACCTCCCCGAGACCGCGACCGGAAAGGTCCAAAAATATCAGCTCCGCCAGGAGTACTGGGAAGGCGAGGAACGGCTCGTGGGGCAGGGCTGACCGGGAAGCACGGTCGATCGTTCGGGCCGAGCCTCGTCAGGAGAGGTGGGCGGCGACGTCGGCCTCGGTGATGATCCCGAGCAGTTCGCCGCTCTCGACGACGATCACGGCGTCGTGGTGGTCGAGGTGGGTATCGACCGCGTCGAGGGCCGCGTCGGGGGCCACCGTGGTGATCGACTCGCGCATCACGTCGGCCACCGGCAGCGACGCGGCGTCGTCGATGCCGGCCTGGCGGACGTCGCCGTTCGAGATGATCCCCACCGGATAACCGTCGTGGACGACGGGAAGCTGTGAGTAGCCCTCGGCGCGCATCCGGTCGATGGCGTCCCGAACGCTGTCGTCGGGCGCGACCGCGACCACCGACTCGTGCATCAGGTCGCGCGCACGCCGGATGCTCCCCTCGGCGGCGTCGAGGGCCGAAACGACCCGCCGGAGCGTCGAGAGCCGCGGGTCGACGTCGCCACCCTCGATCCGGGCGACCAGCGGCTGGGAGACGCCCGCGCGCTCGGCGAGCGCGCTCTGGGTGAGGTCGACCCGGTGGCGACGCTCGCGTAACTCCTCCGGCGTCGGGAGCTCCATACACGGTGATAACCAGCGGTAATCAAAAGCGTTGCGTCCCGCGGTGTGAACTCAGTCGAGCGCCAGCCCACCGACGCCCACTCCGGTTCCCTCGGTGACGTGGCCGACGACCGCGCCGTCGGTCGCCGCGGCCAGGTCGTCGGCGTCGGCGGGGTCGAGCGCCGCGACGAACCCCATCCCCATGTTGAACGTCCGGTAGCGTTCCTCTTCCGGGACGTTGCCCGCGTCCGCGACGAACTCGAAGACGGGGGGAACGGGTAGCGGGTCGGTGATCTCGTACCGGAACGACCCCATCCGCGAGAGGTTGGTCCAGCCGCCACCCGTGACGTGGGCGGCGGCGTGGGCGGAGTGGTCGGCGAGCGGGTCGAGGAGGTCGGTGTAGATCCGCGTCGGTTCCAGCAGGACCTCACCCACGGTTCGCTCGGAGTCGTCGGGGAACGGTTCGTCGTAGCCGCCGGCGCGGCCCGCGGCCTCCCGAGCAAGTGTCAGCCCGTTCGAGTGGATGCCCGTCGAGGGGAAGCCGACGAGCGCGTCGCCCGCCCGTGCCTCCCCGAAGAGGTCGTCCTCGTCCGCCAGCCCCGCGCAGGTTCCCGCGATGTCGAGGCCCTTGATCACCTCGGGCATCACCGCGGTCTCGCCGCCGACGAGCGCCACGTCCGCGCGTTCGGCCCCCACGGCGAGCCCCTCGCCCACGGCGGCGGCGGTCCCGTCGTCGGGTTCGTCGACGGCGAGGTAGTCCACGAACGCCACGGGTTCGACCCCGGCGGCCACGAGGTCGTTGACGTTCATCGCGACGCAGTCGATGCCCACGGTCGAATAGTCGTCGAGCGCCTCGGCGACGAGGAGTTTGGTGCCCACTCCATCGGTGGCGAGCGCGAGGTACTGCCCGCCGATGTCGACCAGACCGGCGTAGTCGCCCTCGCCCTCGCCGGCCGCGCCGACCAGCGCCGCGGTCGCGGCCTCGCTGGCTTCGATGTCGACGCCCGAGTCGGCGTAGGTGAGTTCCTCGTCGTCGCTCATGGCGAAACCCGGGGGTGAGGCGCGCAAAAGCCCATCGATGCGCCGGATTCAGAGCCCGAACCCGAACTGGAGGAGCACGAACACCGCCGAGCCAGCGCTCACGACGAACGTGACCGCGAACACCGTCTTGCTCCACGCGAACACCGTCCGGCCGTCGAGCGGGCCGAACGGCAGCATGTTGAAGCCCGCGAGGAGGAGGTTGATCCCGACCCCGAAGACCCCGACCGCGCCGAGGAACCCGGTCGAGAACAGCGCGAGGGTCGCGAACCCGACCGCGAGCACGAGGTTCGTGACGGGCCCCGCGAGCGCGATCAGCCCGTTCTGGCGCTTCGTGATCCGCCCCCGGTGGTAGACCGCGCCGGGCGCGGCGAACAGGAAACCCGCGAAGGCGCTTGCGACGGCCAGAAAGAGCATCCCGTAGTCGGCGCGGAAGGCCGCGACCTGGCCGAAGCGCTGGGCGACGACTTTGTGGGCGAGTTCGTGGAACAGGAATCCCACGCCGGCGGTGAGCATGCTCAGCCCGAACACCTGGAGGATGGCCGGCGAGAGCAGGGCGTTCGGGTCGCCGGCGAGCAGCGCGGCTCTGAGGTCGATGCCGAGGAACGAATCGAAGAACAGTGCGAACGCGACGCCGAGCGCGAGCCAGGCGATCGCGAGGTCGAACACCTCGCGGGTGTGGAATCTCACGTCACCGTCCCCCAGATCAGGTCGGCGCTGTTGCGTGCCCCCTCGACCATCAGGTCGGCGACGCCGCCCACGCCGCCGACCCCGGAGGCCAGTACCGGAAGAACGACCGCCGCGAACAGGAAGCTCGCGACGATGGAGCCGACGTTGGTGAGCGCGACCACCGCGATCAGCCTGAAGAGTCCCACCGCTTTCAACTGGGTCCAGAGCTCGCCCATCGGCGTCTCCTCGTCGCTCAGGATCTCGTTGAGCGTGCCGACGTCGCCGACGTTGACGTCGAGGTAGCGGAGCTCGACGTAGCCCGCGAACCAGCCGGGCGCGAGCAGCGGGTTGACCGACGTGAGCCACGCCACCGCGCCGCCGACGAGCGCGCTGGTCCAGTGGGCACCGCCGAGCCGGGCGAGGGTCGCCGAGAAGACCCCGTTGATCAGGAACCACGCGCCGAAGAGCGTGAGCAGGAACTCGTTGCGCGCACCCGCCATCGCGAGCAGAACGAAGAAGGCGAGGAAGCCGAGCGTGATGAGGTAGCCGACGACCTTGTAGGGCGAGAACCGCCGGCCGCTCTCGTGGCCGACCAGCGACTCCATCGGGGGCAGCGTCTCGGGGTTCTCGAGATACCGTTCGACGCCCTCCATGTGGCCAGCGCCGAGCACCGCGACCACCCGATGGCCGCCCGCGCGGAGCGCCACCAGCCGGTGGGCGATGAACGCGTCGCGTTCGTCGATCAGGGCCTCGGCCCCACCGGGCGAGAACCCCCGGAACTCCTCCAGCATCGTGCTCACGACGTCGGTGTCGGTCATGTCCGCGATGTCGAACTCCTCGACTTCGTCCTCCTCGGGGAGACTCCAGACGAAGGCGAGGGAAAGCACCGCCGCGAGCCCTAGCCCGAGGACGATGGCGACGAGAGTGTAGTCGAGGATCGAGACCGCCAGTCCCGGGATAGCGAGCGCCGGAGGCACGACGAGCGGGCCGAAGAAGGCCTCGACCGGGATCCCGAGGACGACCCCGAGCGAGAGCCCGATACCGAGACCGACCGCGATCGGCGAGGCGAACGCCAGCGGCAGGCTGAGGAGCATACTGAACTTCTCGCCCGCCGTCATCCGGGCCCAGAAACGCTGGACGGTCATCTGGATGTCGCGGTCGACCAGCGCGAGCCCGAGCCCGAGTTCCTCGGCGGTCTCGACGCCAGCGAGCATGTCGGCACCGGGGGTGATGTCGAACTCGTCGCCGAGGCGGGTCTGGACGTACGAGAGCATCCAGTAGGCGAGGAACTGGAAGACGGTGTTCCCTCGGAGGAGGTCGCCCGCCGCGAGGTCGTCGGGCTCCTCGCCTTTGAGCTGGCGAAACCGGCCCTCGTCGAGTTCGACCGCGACGACGTCGGGTCGTTCCTCGCGGATGGTCTCCTCGACCTCGCCGACGCTCTCGGGCGAGACGTGAGCCGTGCCGACGACCCGGACGCTGCCCTCGGCGTCCGTGGTCGCCGCAGGATCGCTCATTGGCGAGTGGATGAACCCGGCTTTCTTACCCCTGTCGGACGAGCACGAGGCGACGGATCCGACCACCAGGGCGGCCGTTTCCAGTCTTCAGGCTCGACGAACCCCGACGCCACCAGTCCCGTCTCAAGGATATTATCTATCACGGAACCGTTATGCTCTGAGGGCACCTCTAGGAACACGTTATGTCATTAAAGATAACACAAATACTGCGGAGCGGCGTCGACAGAACCCGTGAACGGAACGGCCTGCTACTGGTCGGGATCCTGTTCGTGCTCTCGGCCGTCAGCAGCCTCCTCGGAGCCGGAGTCGCGCGGTACGTCCCGGACCAGGGCTTCGCCTCGCCCGACGCGGCAGCGGACGCGCTGTTCGCGTTGCCGGCGGTGGGAGCCGGGGTGCTCTCGCTCGTCCTCGCGTTCGCGAGCCTCGTGGTGAGCATCGCGGCGATCCGGGTGTTCGTCAGCGACGAGACCGAACGACTGCCCCGCGAGGCCTTCACCCGGCGGATGGGATGGGTCGCGCTCAACGCCATCGTCGGCGGGGTCGTCTTCGGCATCGCCGTGGCGGCCGGGTTCGCCCTGCTGATCGTCCCGGGGGTCTTCCTGCTCGTGACCCTCGCGTTCTGGACCGTCTTCGTCGCGGTCGAGGACCGGAACTTCCTCGACGGGTTCCGTGGGAGCTGGCGGCTCACCAAGGGCCACCGCCTCAGTCTCCTTGGGCTCGGCGTCGCGGTGATGCTCGCGACGGTGGTCGTCCAGGCGGTCTTCGGCATTGGCATGGTGACCGGCCCCGTCCTCGGCGGGCTCATCGCGGCGGTCGGCAGCGCCATCACGAGCGTCTTCTCGGTCGCGGTGCTCGCGTCGGCCTACACCGAGCTCACCGCGATGGAGGACGACGAAACGCTCGGCTTCGAGGAGGAACAGCCCTCCGCGACCAGCGGTCGGGAGGCCATCTGAGCGAGGGGATCGAGCGGTGTGAACGAGTAGTAACGTCCGTCGAGCGGAACTGATGTTATTCGCCGTCGCCGTTGCCCTCGACCGCGGCCTCGTAGAGGCGTTCGCCGTCGGCGGTCTCGACGGTGAGTTCCGGAACGGACGTGGGCTCGAGGTCGTCGTCGACCGCGACGTAGACGAAGTAGGACTCGGTGGTCTTCTCGCGCTCGTCCTCCGCGAGGTCCTCGCGGTAGGCCCGGAGGCGTACGTGACTGCTCGTTCGGCCCGCCTCGTAGACGTAGGCCTCGATCAGCGCGACGTCGCCGACCCGGATCGGTCGCTCGAAGTCGACCCGGTTGATCCGGGCCGTGACACAGGGGTTGCCCGAGAACCGCGCGGCGCTCATCGCGCCGACCTCGTCCATCCACTTCATCACGTTTCCCCCGTGGGCGGTCTGGAGGTTGTTGGCGTGGTGGGGCTGGACCATCGTCCGATTCTGGATGAACGTCTCCATCAGGCCGGTCATGGACCGCCTTCGCCACCCGACCGGATGAACCTGCTGAAAACCGCTCTCTCCGGGGATTCCGTGGTCGAGTCGAGACGGTCGAAAGCGGTCGGCCGTGGCGTCAGTACGGCCAGTCGCCGGTGACCTTCATGCCCGGGGCCTCGTCCTCGGCTTCGAGCGCCGCCGCGATGTCCTCCGGGTCCTTGTGGGCCACCGAGAGGTCGTCGCTCGCGAGGTCCACCGTGAGGTCGGTGAGGAGGACCGCCTGCTCGCGGAGGGTTCTGGATTCGAGTTTGTCGAGGGTGTCGGCGTGGGTGTGGCCCCAGCCGCGGTCCGGGCCGGTGTCGCTCCCGACGTGATAGCCCGGCACGCCCCAGCGGACGAACGGCCAGTGGTCGCTGTGGGGACCCTGTTTCGGGACGACCTCGACGGGGTGGTCGAACCGGTCGCCGACGCGCTCGGCGGCCGCGTCGAGTTCGTCGAACCCGTGGGTGATAAACGAGAGCGTCCGCCCGACGACGACCCCATCGAGGTTGAGTATCGCTTTTATCCCGTCGAGGTCGGCGTGGTCGGCCATGTACTCCGAACCCCGCAACCCCACCTCCTCGGCCCCGAACGCGACGAACTCCACAGTACGATCGAGTTCGTCCTCGCGTCCGGCGAGCGCTCGTACGAGCTCGACCACCATCGCCGTGCCCGCGCCGTTGTCGCCCGCCCCCTCGGCGATGTCGTGGGCGTCGACGTGGCTCGTCACCAGGACTCGCGTCCCGCTCTCCGGACCGAGTTCGGCGCGGACGTTCTGACTGGTAGCGTCGTGAACGTCGGCCTCGACCCGAACCGTCGCCGGCTCGCCGTCTCGTGGACGTCGTTCGCTCGACCGGTCCGAGGCGCGCGCCTCGCCGGCGAACCGCCGTCCGAGCCGGAGCCCGACCTCCTTCGAGACGCCGACGGCGGGGATCTCGCCGATCGGGCCGTCGGCACCGCTCACGCTCCCGGTGGGTGGAAGCTGGCCGGGCACGTGATTCCGGAAGACGAACGCCGCCGCGCCGGCCGCGACCGCGCGGTGGTACTTCTCCGTCCGGTGGATGAAGCGGTCGTGGTGGTCGGGCACGTCGCTGGCCGCCATCACGACCTTGCCACCGAGGTCGTGGTTCTCGAAATCCGCGGGCAGCCCGTAGCCGAGGTCGACGAACTCGCCGGTGGCCTCGCCGCTCGGGCTTCGGGGGAGGGCGATGGAGTCGTGTTCGATCCCGTCGACCACGACACCGCTCTCGCCGCGCGTCCAGCCCTGGATCTCGAACTCGTCGAGGCGTGCGTTTCGCGCCCCGACCTCGGCGAGCGCGTCGCGGGTCGCCTCGGCGGCGCGGCGTTCCCCCTCGCTGCCCGCCATTCGCTCCCCGTTCTCGATATCGACCAGGGTTTCGAGGTGGTCCCATCCCGTCCGGCTGGTGAACGTCTCACCGATCCAGTCTGCCATACGCTCCCGTGGCCGACGGGGAGTAAATCGCTGACCATTCGGTGAGAGCGTCGGGGACGGATCCCGTTACAGCCGCACGCTCGCGAGGAGTCCCTCGCCGACCGGGACGAGCGCCGTCTCGAAGTCGGGGTCGGCCCGAACCCGTTCGTAGTAGTCGGCGATGTGGTGGGCGGTGGCCGGGGCCTCGTCGCCGTCGAGCGCATCGAGGACCGCGTCGGGTCCGAACTGTTCGCCGGCCGCGAGGACGTTGTCGGCGAGGACGATCCCCCCGGGAGCCACCTTCCCCCGAACCGCCTCGAACGCCTCGACGTAGCGGTCGTCCTCGTTGTCCACGAGTACCAGGTCGAAGGGACCATCGTACCGCTCGACGGTCTCGATGGCGTCGCCTTCCTCGAAGACCGCGCGGTCGTCGTAGCCGCCGCGTGCGAAGAACTCGCGAGCCATGTCGAGTTCGTCGGGGTCGTGTTCGGTGAGGACGATCTGACCATCGCTCGGCAGCGCCGGGGCCACCCAGTAGGCCGAGTAGCCGAAACCGGAGCCGAACTCGAAGACCGACGAGGCGGCCGTCAGCCGGGCGCTCAGCCGATAGAACGCGCCCGCGTCCGGTCCGATGGTGGGAAAGCCCGACTCGCGGGCGGTGGTCTCCATCTCGTCGAGTACGTCGTCGGGTTCGGGGGCGGCGCGTCGACAGAGCCGGGCGACCGCCTCGGGCATCGGGTTCGCCATGAGCCCCGGAAGAGGGGGACGGACAAAGCTCCACGCACGGCGCGTTTTCGCGAGCCAGCGGGGGATCGAGGACGGAGAGGAGACTTTTTCACTCGTCACCCCCACCCGTATTCGTATGCGTGACGTGCTCGCGACGTGGCGACCGGTCATCGACACCGAGATCGAGCGGCTGCTCCCGCGCGAGATCGACGCCGAGTACGTCGCTTCCTTCTTCGGCGAGCCGACCTACGAGTACGATTCGACCGCGATCCAGCGCGCCCTCCCCGACCTCACCTGGGACCTCCTCGACCGCGGCGGCAAACGCTGGCGCGCCGTGGTCTGCTGTCTCCTGATCGAGGGGTTCGGCGCGGACCCCCACGACTACCTCCCCTACGCCTGTATCCCCGAGATCCTCCACAACGGCACCATCATCGTCGACGACGTCGAGGACGGCGCGACGATGCGCCGGGGCGAGACCGCCCTCCACCACGACTTCGGCACCGACATCGCGCTCAACGCGGGCAACGCGCTCTACTTCTTCCCGCTCAAGATCGTCGCCCGGAACCCGGGGGACCTCGACGCCGAAACCCGGCTCGCGCTCTACGAGATGTTGATGCACGAGCTCAACCGGACCCACCTCGGGCAGGGGATGGACATCCAGTGGCACAACGAGCGCGAGATCCGGATGACCGAAGCCCAGTACCTCGAGATGTGTGCGTGTAAAACCGGGTGTCTCGGCCGGATCGTCGCGCGGCTCGCCGCCATCCTCACCGGCCAGTTCGCAGAGGACGAACGCCACGCCGCACGCTACGCCGAGCTCATGTCCATCTCCTTTCAGATCGGCGACGACATCCTCGACGTCGAGACCGCGACCGAGGACGGCGGCGCGTTCGGCAAGGGGATCGGCAACGACGTCCGCGAGGGGAAGAAGACCCTGATGGCGATCCACGCCGCGCGCAACGCCGACCCCGAACGCGCCGCCCGACTGGAGGCGATCCTCTGGGCCGACGAGAACACCGACGAGGAGGTCCGAGAGGTCATCGACCTCCTCCGCGAGACCGACAGCGTGGCCTACGCCCGCGAGTGCGCGCTCGATATCGCTTCCGAGGCCCGCGACCACCTCGCGGCGCTCGACCTCGACGAGGAGTCCGCGACCCAGCTCGCCGAATTCACCCGATTCATGGTCGAACGCGAGGTCTGAGGAGGGTTTCGTCGCAGCGGGGAACGACCGCATCGCCGATAGTCGCCGATCCCGACCGACGATTCGAACGAAGCCGCGACGTTGGCCGCCGTCGGCCGGCCGCGGGCCGGTGGCGGTGCGGCGGCTGGCGGCCAGTGGTGCGGTTGCGGTTCTGATGTCCTGGTGGATGAAGGGCGAGCGAACGGAGCGAGGTGCGAGCAGCGCGAGCACCTCGATGCGAACGGTGGAACGGAGTGAACCGTGAGCGGAGTGAGCGAGGGCTTCGGCGGTGCTGTGCGGGAACGTTAGTGATTGTACCGTGAGCGAGTGAAGCGAGCGAGCGGACCAAGGAATCCCCGAGCGGAGCGAGGGGGTGACGTGGTTCGAGGGAGCGGAGCTCCCTCGTCATCACGAAACGGCTTCGCCGTTTCGAACGACAGGCTTTTGATCCACATTTTGCCAGGGAGCGAGTGAGCCGAAGGCGAACGAGCGACCGCAACAAAAGGTGGGAGTGCGAGAGGTGGGTGGAGGAGGTCTATGAGGTAACCGCGACTTCGCCCTCGGGGCGCTCGGCGGCCTCGGCGTCGGCTTCGTCGCGGGCCTCGCGCTCCTGTTCCTCTTTTTTGTCCTTGACCTTCTTCATCCGGAAGATCTCCTCGCGTTCCTGTTCTTCGAGCTTCTGCTCGATGTACTCCTGGGACTCCCGGAGTTCGGGCAGGAGCTTGAACTCGAGGGCGTTGACCCGGCGCTTGGTGGTCTCGATCTCGTTCAGCATCTTCTTCATCGCGGTCTCGACCTCGGCGGCGAGCACGATCGAGTTGATGAGGTCCTCGTAGGCGTCGGCGGCCTCGTCGATGTAGGCGCTCGTCCCGAGCACGCCGTAGCCCCGCTGGTCGAGCGGCTTCTTGACCTTCGAGGACTCGATCTGGGGCACCACGACGCCCATGATGTTCTTCGATTGGATCGTGATCTCGGGGTGGTCCTCGAGGGCCGCGGCCGCACCGCGGACCGCGACGTCGCCCTCGATCGCCCGCGCCATGTCGATCTTCGCCTGGGCCTGCTCGTAGTCGTCGCCCATCCCCGAACGGACGTCCTGGGCCTCGTCGAGGATATCCATGAACTCCATGATGAGGCCGTCACGCTTCTGTTCGAGCGTGTCGTGGCCCCGCTCGGAGAGGTCGATGCGGTCCTCGATCCCCATCAGCTCCTTGCGGGTGGGTTTGACGTCGTTGGCCATTGTTGGTTGGTGTTATGACACCGAGGTCCTTAAGCCTCGGCCTCGGCTCCGCTCGACTCCTCGCCCTCCTCCGGGGCGTCGTCGGCGTCCTCGTTGTAGTAGCGCTCGATGAGCTCCTCGTCGATCCGGTTGAGTTCCTGTTTCGGGAGCGCGGAGAGCAGTTCCCACCCGATGTCGAGGGTCTCCTCGACGTCGCGGTTGGTGTCGTAGCCCTGGTCGACGAACTCCGCCTCGAACCGGTCGGCGAGGTCGAGGTACTGGTTGTCGCGTTCGGAGAGCGCCTCGCGGCCCACGATGTTCACCAGGTCCCGGAGGTCCTCGCCCTCCGCGTAGGCTGCGTAGAGCTGGTCGGAGACGTCGCCGTGGTCCTCGCGGGTCAGCCCTTCACCGATGCCGTCGTCCATCAGCCGCGAGAGGCTCGGCAGCACGTTCACCGGCGGCTCGACGCCCTGGCTGTTGAGGTCGCCGTCGAGCATGATCTGTCCCTCGGTGATGTAGCCCGTGAGGTCGGGGATCGGGTGGGTCTCGTCCTCGCTCGGCATCGTGAGGATCGGGATCTGCGTCACCGAGCCGTCCCGGCCGCGGATCCGGCCCGCGCGCTCGTAGAGCTGCGCCAGGTCGGTGTACATGTAGCCCGGGTAGCCCCGGCGACCCGGAACCTCCTCGCGCGCCGCCCCGATCTCCCGGAGCGCCTCGCAGTAGTTGGTCATGTCCGTCAGGATCACCAACACGTGGTAGTCCTTCTCGAACGCGAGGTACTCCGCGGTCGTCAGCGCGAGCCGCGGGGTGATCTGGCGTTCGACGGCGGGGTCGTCCGCGAGGTTCGAGAAGACGACCGAGCGTTCGAGCGCGCCCGTGCGCTCGAAGTCCGCGAGGAACTCGTTGGACTCCTCGGCGGTGATACCCATCGCACAGAACACCACCGCGAACTCGCTGCCGTCACCTTCCTCGTCCGCCTCGTCCTCCTCCGGCACCGTTGCCTGGCGCGCGATCTGGAGGGCGAGTTCGTTGTGCGGCAGCCCCGAGGCCGAGAAGATCGGGAGTTTCTGACCCCGGACGAGGGTGTTCATGCCGTCGATGGCCGAGACACCCGTCTGGATGAACTCCTCGGGGTACTCTCTGGCCGTCGGATTGATCGCCGAACCGACGATGCTCTCGCGGCTGTCGGGGACGATCTCCGGGCCGTCGTCGATCGGTCGGCCCGAGCCGTCGAGCACTCGCCCCAGTAGGTCCTCGGTGACGGGCATCGTCATGGTCTCGCCGAGGAAGCGGACCGAGGCATCGCGGTTGATGCTGCCGGTGCCCTCGAAGACCTGGATCGACACGAAGTCCTCCGAGGATTCGAGCACCTGGCCGCGCTTTCGCTCCCCGTCGGGGAGTTCGATCTCCACGATCTCGTCGTAGCCGACCGGCTCGTCGATCTCGACGAACACCAGCGGCCCGCTGATCTCCTCGATCGTTCGATATTCCTTCATGTTAGTATTTCTCCCGGAGCTGGTCCTGGATGTCGGACTCGATATTCTCGATGAACTCGCCGTACTCCTCGGTGGTCCCGATCCGGTTGAGCCGGGGTGCGGCGTCGATACTCGTGATCTCCTCGACCGGAACGCCCGCTTCGAGCGCGTCGAAGGCCTCCTCGCTGTAGGTCTGGATCGCCTCCATCATCCGGTAGGTCTTCTCCGGCGAGGAGTAGGCGTCGGTCGGGTTGAGCGCGTTCTGCTGGAGGAACGCCTCCCGGAGGTAGCGCGCCACGTCGAGCGTGAGCTGCTGGTCGTCCGGCAGCGCGTCCTCGCCGACCAGTTGCACGATCTCCTGGAGTTCGGCCTCCTCGTCGAGGGTGTTGATCACCCACTGACGAGTCTCCGGCCAGTCGGCCGCGACGTTCTCCTCGAACCACGGATCTAGCTGATCTCGATAGAGCGAGTACGACTCGTTCCAGTCGATCGCCGGGAAGTGCCGGCGCTCGGCGAGGTCGGAGTCGAGCGCCCAGAACGTCTTCACGATACGCAGCGTGTTCTGGGTGACGGGTTCGGAGAAGTCGCCGCCCGGCGGGCTGACCGCCCCGACCGCCGAGATCGAGCCCTCGGTGCCGTTGATGTTCTCGAAGTAGCCCGCACGCTCGTAGAACGCCGAGAGCCGTGCCGCCAGGTAGGCGGGATAGCCCTCCTCGCCTGGCATCTCTTCGAGCCGCGAACTGATCTCGCGCATCGCCTCGGCCCACCGCGAGGTGGAGTCGGCCATCAGCGCGACGTCGTAGCCCATGTCGCGGTAGTACTCGGCGATCGTGATCCCGGTGTAGACACACGACTCGCGTGCCGCCACCGGCATGTTCGAGGTGTTCGCGATGAGACACGTCCGGCTCATCAGCGGTTTCCCCGTGTTCGGGTCCTCGAGGTCCGGGAAGTCGTCGATGACCTCCGTCATCTCGTTGCCCCGCTCGCCACAGCCGATGTAGATCACGATGTCGGCGTCGGCGAACTTCGCGAGGCTCTGCTGGGTGACGGTCTTCCCGCTGCCGAACGGCCCCGGGATCGCCGCCGTCCCGCCCTTCGCGAGCGGGAAGAGGCCGTCCTGGACCCGCTGGCCAGTGACGAGCGGCGTCGTCGGCGTCTGTTTGTCGACCGTCGGGCGGGTCTCGCGCACCGGCCACTCCTGGTGCATCGTGACCTCCTCGCCCGAGTCGAGTTCGACGATCGAGTCGGTGACCGAGAACGACCCCTCCTCGACGTTCGTGACCTCGCCGCCCTCGTAGTCGGGCGGCACCATCACGCGGTGTTCGATGCTCTCGGTTTCGGGGACCGTTCCCACGACGTCGCCGGCTTCGAGCTCGTCGCCAACCTCGACCGTGGGCGTGAACTCCCACTCCTCGTCGAGGTCGATCCCCGGCGCGTCGACGCCACGGTCGAGGAACGCGCCCATCCGGTCTTCGAGCACGTCGAGCGGGCGCTGGACGCCGTCGTAGATCGAATAGAGCATGCCGGGACCGAGGTCGACCGACAGCGGTTCACCGGTGTTCTCGACGGGTTGGCCCGGCGAGATCCCCGAGGTCTCCTCGTAGACCTGGATGGTGGTCCGATCGCCCTCGATCTCGATCACTTCGCCCATCAGCCCCTCGTCGCCGACGTAGACCACGTCGTTCATCCGCGCGCCGAGGCCCGTGGCGACCACCACGGGACCGCTCACGCTGGCGATGGTGCCGTCGTCCGTCGTTCGTGTCTCTGTTGCTTGACTCATGATTTAGGTGTCGTCCATCAGGTCGATGCCGATGGCGCGTTTGATCTGCTCGCGCAGCCCGCCGCTGCCCGCCTCGTCGCCGCCGAGCGTCACCAGCGTGGGTTCGATGCTGGTTTCGGCGTCCTGTCGTACGCCGCGCGAGAGGTACTCGGTGTCGGCGTCGGCCATCACCACGATCCCGACGTCATCGTTCGCGAACACCCGCTCGACGGCGTCGTCGAGCTTTTCGTCCTTTTCGTCCTCCGCGACGTTCTCGATCTCGCGAACGCCCGCGAGGCGAAAGCCGGTGGTGAACTCCGGCGTGCCGATGACCGCGATCTCCTGGCTCATTGGTGTTCGTCCCCCGCCCTACGCGACCCACCGGTTTCGGCGTGTCGGTTCATCGGAGGACGAGGTCCTCCTCGATCGTCTCGGGGTCGAGCCCCGCGGCCCGACCGCGGGCGATCGCCCGGACGTTGTCGACCTCGCGCTCCTTCGCGAGCACGTAGGCGAACACCGGACAGACCGAGAGCGGGTACCAGTTCGCGAGCCGGCCGGCGTACTCCGCCAGCGCGGCGTCGAGCGCGCGCTCGAAACCCGTCAGGCTGTCCGCGTCGTCGAGCGCGTCGAGCGCCGCGTCGAGTTCGTCGCCGTACCGGCTGTCGGCCAGCCGGGCGGCGAGCTCGTCGGGGTTGTCCGCGACCCCCGCGAGGTCCGATTCGTCGAACAGCCGCCCGCCCTCGATGAAGTAGGCCGCGGGGTCGGTGTCCGCGCCCGAGCGCGCCAGCCGGAGCGCGTTCCGGGCGTTCCGGAAGTCGATCTCGGCTTCGAGGAACTTGAGGTAGAGCCGTCGAGCGTTGCTCTCGCCGGGTCGCACCGCCAGCAGTTCCTCGTAGTAGGCCCGGTCGATCGCGTTTTCGATCGGCACCAGCGTGCCGGTCGACTCGTACTCGTCGAGCGCGCTCTCCAGGGGCGGCCCGAAGACGGTGTCCGAGAGCCCCTCGACGACGGCCTCGATCGAGTCGGCTTCGAGCAGCCGGTCGAGACGGTCCTCGTCGAACTCGCCGGTTCGAACCAGGTCGTTCTCGACGCTCTCGCGACCGGTGTCGGCGTAGATCCCCCGGAGTATCGTCTTGACGTTCCACGCGTCGAACTTCCGGAGGTAGCGCGCGATGTCGTCGTAGAGCGGGCCGCTCGCCCACCGCAGGAGGTCCTCGAAGTCCTTCGCGAGGTTCCGGGCGAGCGCGTGCTCGACCAGGTCGACGCCCGAGTGGCGAGTCCCGAGCGCGTTCATCTCCTCTTCGTACTGCGATTCCTCCATGAATCGCGCGATACCGCTTGGCTCCATCCGCACCAGCTGTTGGTAGTCCTCCTCGTCGAACAGGTTCGCCCGGCGCGATCGTACCCGGGCGGTGACGTACTCGTAGTTCGAGTCGGTGGCGCGCGTGCTCATTGGTCGAACAGCCTGGAACTCACGGCTTTGAGTTCGTCGTCCCAGACCGAATCGAGCATCGAATCGAACGTGTTGTTGACCCGAACCCGCGAGGCCTCGCTCTCGGCGACTACACCACCGAGACAGTCGTACTCCCCGGCGTGCTCGAAGCCGTCGTACTCCGTGGCGAGCGTGGCGAGCAGGTCGGCGTCGTCGGCTCGACCGTAGAGGCCGACCGACGCGCCGTCGTCGAACTCCGCCGCGGCGTCCTCGAGCAGCGCCCGCGTGAGCTCCTCGCGCTCCTCGCCCGAGAGACCCGCGACCCGGTCTTCGACCGTCTCGCGGAGGTCGGAGAGGACCTCCCGCCGTGTTTCGAGCCGGAGCTGTTTGGCCTCGAGCTTCACGCTCGAGAGCCGCTGGTCGCGTTCGCGCTCGATCTGCGTTTCGACCTCGCGCTCGCGTTCGGAGACCGTCTCCTCGGCGTCGGCTTCGGCCTCGTCGACGATCTCCGCGGCGCGTTCGTCGGCCGCCTCGCGGATGCGTTCGGCGCGTTCGCGTGCTTCCTCCTTGACGTCCTCGGCGACGGTTTCGAGACTCATTCCATCACCTTACGCGCCGGCGAGGAAGAACGCCACGAATCCGATGATGATCACGGTCTCGGGGATCACCGTCAGGAAGATGGCGATCCCGAGCGAGATCGAGCCTTCCGAGTACGCACCGACGGCCGCGGCACCGATGCCGCGCTGTGCGTTCCCGGTACCGACCCCGGCGAGGCCGACGCCGATCGCCGCGAGACCGCTCGCGAGCGCCGCCGCGGCTTCGGTCGACATTCCACCGCCACCGCCGCCCTGTTGTAGCAGTACCCCCGGATCGACGAGCGCGCTGATGAGTTCTAGCATGGCGTCAGTTGTCCTCGTTCCGTGTGTCGTCGGTCATTGTCGAACGGGCTAAAGTCCCCGCACCAGCCACATAAAACTTCTCAAAATATTCGCCGTAGACCGAACGAACAGGCTCAAATACGTGGTTTGAGTAGTTCTCGAAATCGGCCGGTTTCGAAACGAACCCGCCCTACTCTTCGAGGGTGTGGGTCCGTTCGTGGCCGAACGGTTCGTACTGGTCGCCGCCGCCCTCGTAGAACTGGTTGAAGAACTCGACGTACTCAAGCCGCACGGCCTGGAGGCCGGCGCTCATGACGCCGACGCCGAGCACCAGCAGGTGGCCGACCACGAGCAGCACCATCCCGAAGGCCGCACCGGCGATGCCCATGTGGATCAGCCCGCCGAACATCAGCGAGGCCTCGCCGCTCAGGGTCTCGACGTAGCCCGGTCCGTGGGTGAACAGGAGGTGGAACTCGCCGTTGTGCTCGTAGGCCCCGAAGACCAGCAGGTTGACCGCGAACGCCAGCCCGACCTCCGCGAGCACCTCCGCGGCGAGCCGGGTGTACGAGAGGGGGTTGACGAAGGCCGCTCGAAGCAGCCCTTCGAGGAACCCGACGAGGACACCGATGCCCCCGAAGTGGTTGACCTCGTTGACGATCACGAGGGTGAGTCCGACCACCAGTCCGACGCCGAGGCCGGCCCAGCCGACGGTCGGCGAGAAGCCCGCGAAGCCGAACGCGAACGGCTGGCCGTTGAAGGCCTGGAACATCAGCTCGGGTTTGACGCCCATCAGGGTGCGGCTCATGAGCCAGACCCAGACGCCGAGCATCAGGACGAGGTACGAGCCGCTCTCGAGCATCGCGGTCTTGAAGCTCGTCCGGAGGTTGTCGGCGAAGTCGAAGAGGTAGCCGACCGTCATGTGGAGCAGGCCGAAGAGCACGCTGATCAGGAGCCAGGCGTTCGCGTAGGCCCCGTACGTCGGCATCAGCCCTTTGTGAAGGGGCTGGCTTTCGAGGCCGAGCGCGCCCTCCCAGAGGTACAGCTTGATGAGCTCCGTGCCGAATATCTCGCCGTAGAGTATCCCGAACACGAGCGTGAACCCACCCGCCCACAGCGTGATCGCGCCGAGGGCGCGGATCCCGTCGCTCTCGAAGCGTTTGAACAGCAGGGTGCCCACGGTGAGGTAGACCAGCCCGTAGCCGGCGTCCCCGATCATGAACCCGAACATCAGCGGGAGGGTCAGGAAGAGGACGATCGACGGGTCGATCTCCGAGTACTTCGGCCGGCTCACCGTCTTGACGAGGAGTTCGAAGGGTTTCACCGGGCCCGGGTTGTCCTGGACCACCGGCGGGTCGCGCTTGCCGATGGCGACGTCGGTGCCGCCGTCGGCCGCGACCTCCGCTTCGGTCTCGTCGCTCGATCCACCGTCACCACCCGATTCGGTCGGCTCGCGCTCGGTCACCTGGCCGTCGCTGTTGTAGGAGGCCTGTTCGAGTTCCTCGACGACGACGTGGTCGCCGACCGCCTCCCTGAGCCGCGATTCGAGGTCGTCGAACCGGTCGGTTGGCACCCAGCCCTCGGCGACGAAGGCGTTCTTCGTCGTCGCGAAGGAGAGCGGGGCCTCGCGGCGCTGGACCTCGATCGCGAGCTCCTCCTCGGCGGCGAGCAGGAAGTCCCCGTGCTCGTCGCGGACCTCACGGATCTCGGCTTCGACGTCCTCGACGTCGTCGGCGAGCGCGCTCCGGCGACTGTCGAGGTCGTCGAGGTGGTCCTCGGGGCTGCCCTCGGCGTCGGGCACGTCGACCGCGACGAACTCGGTACCGGTGAGTGCGTCGTCGAGGACGTCCGTCTCGCCCGGCGCGGGCTCGGCGAACACCGCGACTGCGCGCTCGTCGGTGAAGAGTTCGTAGCGTTCGATCGTTTCCGAATCGTCGAGCGCCTCGCGAACTGCCGCTTCGTCGGCCTCGCCCACGCGGGTTTCGAGCGAGTCGTAGCCCGAGAGCAGGTCGAGGTCGATCCCGAGCGCCGCGAGGGGTTCGAGCGCGTCGATCCGGTCGGCGAGGTCGGCACGCTGGCCTTCGAGGTCCTCGCGCCGGTCGTCGAGCTCGTTGGCCCGCGTGCGGACGGTCTCGATCCGGTCGCCCATCCCGTCGAGGTCGATGTGGCTCGTCTCGCGGTCCTCGTCGACGTCGAGGAGCGAGAGGAGCGAGCGCACGGTGACGAGACGGTCGGCGGCCTCGTCGGCCCCCGTGACCGGGTTCCCGGGTTCGAAGCCCTCCCACTCGCCGTCGTAGCCCGTGACGTGGAGGAGGTCGAGCCGGTGGACGGTTTCGATGGTGTCGGTGAGGACGCGCTTCGCGCCCGTGACCGACACCCGGCTCATCCGTTCAGGTCTGAGCATGAACCTCCTCGGTGAACCGCTCGACGACGTAGTCGGCGGTGTCGTCGAGGTTCTCGCGCGCGTTGGATTCGAGTTCCTCGCGCTCCGCGTCGGCCTCGTCGAGGATCGCCTCGCGCTCGGATTCGATCTCCTCGCGGGCGGTTTCGAGCCGTTCCTCTTCGAGTTCGTCGGCCTCCTGTTCGGCCTCCTCACGGATCTCGTCGGCCTCCTCGCGGGCCTCGGCGATCCGCTCCTCGCGGTCGGCTTCCGCCTCCTCGATTATCTCCTCGGCCTCGCGCTCTGCCCCCTGAATTCGGTCGAGCACCTCTGGTCTGGCCATGTCGTTCAGTGAGGCTTGTCCCACCGCCTATTTGGTCGTTCCGGATACCATCGCACAGCGAGTTCGCGATTCGACCCGCACCACTTCAACGAAATCGGCGAATGGATCGTCCGGGATTATCGTGCTCCACGACGAATCAGCCGCAGTGGCGCGCGCTCGCGACCGGTCCGAACGAAAGTGAGGGCCGGTCGCGGACATTGTGCGAGGGATGAGCATCGCAGTGAGTGAGCCGCAGGCGAACGAGCGAGAAGCACAGTCGGTTGGGGAGGAATGTGGCTGTCGCGGGGCGGTGGCGGAGGCGGGGCGGGGGAGTTAGTGGTTGTACCGCGAGTGAGCCGCAGGCGAACGAGCGGCCTTTTTTAGTCCAGGTTTTTGCGAGGAGTGGTTCGCCTCCGGCGAACCCGACGAAGTAAAAAAGTGGTTCGTAAGCGCTTAATCACGCCCGGTCACACCCCCGCTCGATGACCGGTGGGCACCACGAACGCGAGGGGGCGCTGTTCTCGGCCCGCCAACTCGCCGTCATCGCGTGGGTGACCGCCACCTCCGTCGTCTTCTTCAACGTCTTCATCAAGTTCGTCAACCGCCAGCTCCTCGGGAATCCCTACGGCACCCCCGTCTACTGGCCGGTCAGCATCTTCGTCTTCCGGCTGGGGCGGCTCCGGCTGGGCTGGGCGATCCCGATGCTCGTCGCCGCGGTCGGGGTGTTCGCGGTGACGGCGTGGTACCTCCGTGAGGAGCGAACGCGCCTCGCGCCGGTCGTGGTCGCGGGGGTCGTCCTGCTGGTCTGTTCGAACCTCCTGCACGGGTTCACCCACGGGTTCGTCGTCCCGCTCTCGACCCGCGAGGGCTACTACCAGCTCGCCGCCACCGTCGTCGATCCGGTCGCGTTCGTCCGGACCTACGAGGCGAACCAGCTCTCGTACGTCGTCCACGCGCGAACGCACCCGCCGGGGACGGTCCTGACCTTCACCCTCCTCGATCGGGTCTTCGGGTCGCGCCCGGTCGTCACGGCCGCCATCGCGGCCCTCTCGCTCCCGACCTCGGCCGCGTTGGTCTACCGGCTCGTCGGGACCTACTACGAGAGATCGGTCGCCCAGTACACCACGCTGCTGTTCGTGTTGCTCCCCGCCGTCCAGGTGTTCTACCTCGCGACGATCGACGCGGTCATCGCCACGCTGTTGCTCGGGTCGGTGTATTTCTTCACCCGCGAGTCGTGGTGGTGGAGCCTCGCGACGCTCGCCTGCCTGCTCGTCGCCGCCAGCCAGCTGTTCCTGTTCGTCTTCGTCCTCCCGATCCTGGCCGGGATCGCGTTCTTCCGACGCGAGAAGCTGCTCCCGCTCGTCGGCATCGGCGTCGGGCTCGTGGCGTGCTACCTGGTCGTGAAGTTCGGGCTGGGGTACGACTACCTCCACAGCCTCTCGATCGCCTCGGACCAGCAGAACCCCGACGGCTTCATGCTGCTCGCCGACCCCTCGGACTACGTCTTCAGCCGCTTCGAGGATATCGTCGAACTCGGGCTGTTCTTCACCCCGTTCCTCTGTCTGCTCGCGGCCCGTGGCCTCCGGGACCTCTGGGGTGACCTCCGCCCCGAGGGCCGGTGGTGGCTCGTGGACACCGGCGAGCGCGAGCCGTTCGTGATCGCGGCGGCCGCGGTCGTCGGGTTCTGTGCGATGCTCGTCGCGGGCGTCTACCACACCGGCGAGACCGCCCGCGGCGCGCTCTACATCTACCCCTACCTCTGCCTGCCGGTGGCCGCCGTGGTCCACCGCCTCCGACCGGGGTTTCGGGACCGCTGGCTCCTCGCGGGCGCGGTGTTCGGCCAGACACTCCTCTTACAGCTCCTCGGTAGCTACCTCTGGTGAAGTGCGCTTTTCGGCGGTCAGCGGCTGGCGAGCCACAAGCTCGCACGGGAAGTCGGGATGCTCCGCGAGGTGACGCACTACGAGATGACGGCGGCGACCCGAGACCGCGGGGGTATCGACGTCGTCGGCGGTGAACGACGCCGGAAGCGAGCCGAACAGGTCCCGGAGGGCCTCGAACGAGTCGAACACCTTGCGGTGGCCCGCCGACTCCACACCCCGGCGCGCGACGACGTAGCTCCCGTCAGGGCGATGGGTGCCGGTGGTACGAACGAACTCTCGATGTCGTGCGAGCGAGTCGTCGAGGGCCTCCCGGAGCGAGACGGCCTCCGCTCTGGTGAGTTCGTGCGTGCGACCGGCGACCGAAACCGTCACCGAACCCGGAGTCCGTCGGACCGATACCTCATCGCCAGGGGATTTCTCGACCACGAGCGCGGGAACTCGAAGGCATACCGACCGCTCGGCGCGGCACGAACATAAATCCCAGCGGTGGTGCAGACCGAGCTGTCGTCCGTGGTTCGGGTCGCGTTCGGCTCCCGCACGACGGCCACCTTTTCACGCTCGCGGTTCGAGGGAGGGTATGCGCATCCGGGGCGAACGCGAGTGCAAGAACTGCGGTACGCGGTGGTCGTACTACGAGACCGGGAGCGTCGACTGCCCGAACTGCGGGAGCCTCCAGAGCGTCGGCCGCGACGAGCGTACCCAGCACACCGCGAGCGCGGCGACGCTCGACCTCACCGAGGCGCGAAGCCTGCTCGGGTCCGAAGCCGCCGACACCCGCGCCGCGGCCGAACGCGCCGCCGAGACCTGCCGGGAGTTCGTTCGGGAACAGGGGTTCATCCGCGCCGGGGAGCTCGCGCCGCTCGACGGGACCGCCGTCGGCGCACGCGAACTCCGACAGGTCGGCACCGAACTCGCGCGCGGGCTGCGAACGGACGACGACGAGGAACGGTACTTCCTCGACCTCCTCGGCGGCGTCGAAACGGGCGAGCGCCCGCCCCCCGAAGCCGTCCCGGACTCGCTGCGGGCGGCTCGCGGCCGGGCGGTCGCGGGCGCGCTCGACGCCTATCGACGGGACGCGACGGCGTATCTCGACGACCACCCCGATAGCGAGGCGCGGGCGGCGCTCGACAGCCTCGAAGACCACGTCAGGCGGGTCGAGGCGCTCGACGGCGACGTCTCGCCCGACCACGCCGAACGACTCCTCGGGGTCGCGCGCGACGTCGGCACGTACCTCCGCGAGGACGACGAGAACGCGCTGGCGGCCGCACGCGACCGGCTCTCGCGGCTCGGGTAGCGCGACCCGGCACACGTCGGCAGCAGACCTTAGCCCGCAACCGTCGAACCCCGGCGCATGTCGACGACTACCGGTGAGACCCGATGACGGATATCGGCTACACCCTCTCGACCGAGGAGTTCGGCCCGAACGAACTCGTTCGCCAGGCCGAGCGCGCCGAGGAGGTCGGCTTCGACTTCGTGTCGAGCTCGGACCACTACCACCCCTGGACCAGCGAGCAGGGCGAAGCGCCCTTCGTCTGGCCCGTGCTGGGTGGGGTCGCCGAGGCCACCGACGATATCAACGTCGGTGTGGGCGTCAACTGCCCCATCATGCGTATCCACCCCGCCGTGGTGGCCCACGCCGCCGCGACCGCCGCCGAGATGCTGGAGGGACGCTTCTTCTTCGGCGTCGGCACCGGCGAGCTCCTCAACGAGCACGTCGTGGGCGAGCACTGGCCCTCCCAACCCGTTCGCCTCGAAATGCTCGAAGAGGCCGTCGAGGTCATCCGCAAGCTCTGGGAGGGCGGACAGACCAGCCACTACGGCGACCACTACACCGTCGAGAACGCGCGGCTGTTCACCCTCCCCGACGAGCTCCCGCCGATCGTGGTCTCGGCCTTCGGCGAGCGCGCCGCAACCAGCGCGGGCGAGATGGGGGACGCGTTCTGGTCCGTCGGTCCGCGGGACGACCTCCTCGACACCTACGAGGAGGCCGGCGGTTCGGACCCGTCGTACTGCCAACTGCACGCCTGCTACGCCGATTCGGAGGACGAGGCCGTCGAGACCGCCCACGAGGTGTGGCCCAACTCCGGGCTCCCCGGTGAGCTCGCCGCCGAACTCCCGACCACGACCCACTTCGAGCAGGCCAGTCAGATGGTGACGAAGGAAGACATCCGCGAGGGGTCGATCCTCACCGAACCCAGCGCCGACGCCCACATCGAGAACATCCAGAACGCGATCGACGCGGGCTATAGCCACATTTACATGCACCAGATCGGCGACGACCAGGAAGCGCTCCTCGACCTCTACGAGAACGAAGTCCTGCCGAGCTTCGACTGAGAAATTACGGAAGGTCGACGTCGACGCCCTCCTGTTCGCTCGCGGCCTTCACGGTGTTGTAGAGGAGCATCGCGCGCGTCATCGGCCCCACACCACCGGGCACGGGCGTGATGGCGCTCGCCTGCTCCTTCGCCGACTCGAACTCGACGTCGCCGACGAGTTCGTAGCCTTTCTCGGTGTCGGCGTCCACCCGGTTCACCCCGACGTCGATCACTACTGCACCCTCGCCGATCATCGAGCCGTCGACGAGTTCGGGCGCGCCGACCGCCGCGACCACGACGTCGGCGTTTCGCGTCTTCTCGGCCAGATCCTGGGTTCGTGAGTGACAGACGGTGACCGTCGCGTTGCCGTCGTCGGCCTTCTGGAGCAGGAGGTTCGCGAGCGGTTTGCCGACGATGCGCGAGCGCCCGACGATGGTGATGTCCTTGCCCTCGGTGTCGACGTTCGCCGATGCGAGGAGTTTCTGGACCCCGTGCGGCGTACAGGGTTTGAATCGCGCGTCGCCCGCGACGAGGCGGCCGACGTTCTCGGGGTGGAAGCCGTCGACGTCCTTCGCGGGGTCGATCCGGCGGATGACCTCCCGATAGTCGATCTGGTCGGGGGTCGGGTCCTGGACGAGGTAGCCGTGGACCTCGGGGTCGTCGTTGAGTTCGTCGATGGTCGAGTTGAGGTCGTCCTGCGAGGCGTCGGCGGGGAGTTCGACGTGGACGCCGTTGATCCCGACCTCCTCGCAGTCGCGCTGTTTCATCGAGACGTAGGTCTCGCTCGCGGGGTCGTCGCCGACCAGTACGGTGGCGAGCCCGGGCGTCACGCCGGCGTCCTCGAAGGTCGCGATACAGTCTTCGAGGCTCGATCGAATATCGTCGGCGACGGCGTTGCCGTCGATGACGTCGGTCATAGGGGACCACTGGGAGCCGTGCTAATCAATGCCTCGGTCCGGGGAGTGGTCGGTGCCGTCCGGGCCTACTCGTAGAGCGGGAAGCGCTCGCAGAGCGCGTCGACGTCGGCCGAGACCTCCTCGACGACGCTCCCGTCGTCGGGGGCGTCCACGACGCGCGCGATACAGTCGGCGACCTCGCGGCAGGCCTCGGAATCGAAGCCGCGGGTCGTGAGCGCGGGCGTGCCCGCTCGGATCCCGCTGGCGACGAAGTTCGAGCGGGTCTCGCCCGGGACCGTGTTCGCGTTGAGCACGATGCCCGTCTCTTCGAGGGCTTCCTCGACATCTTTTCCCGTGGTGTCGGGGTGGGATTCCCGGAGGTCGCAGAGCACGAGGTGGGTGTCGGTTCCACCCGAAACCAGGCCGAGGCCGTGTTCCTGCAGCCGGTCGCCGAGCGCCGTCGCGTTCTCGACCACCTGGTTCGCGTACTCCTCGAACTCGGGTTCGAGCGCCTCGCCGAACCCGACCGCTTTGCCCGCGATGTTGTGCATCAGCGGCCCGCCCTGCATCCCGGGGATGATCGCCGCGTCGATGGCGTCGGCGTGCGCCTCGCTCGACAGGATCATCCCGCCGCGGCCCGAGCGGATGGTCTTGTGGGTGCTCCCGGTGACGAAGTCCGCGACCCCGACGGGCGAGGTGTGAACGCCGGCCGCGACCAGTCCCGTGATGTGGGCGATGTCGGCGAGCTGGTAGGCGTCGACGCTCTCGGCGATCGCCTGGAAGCGCTCCCAGTCGACCTCGCGCGGGTAGGCCGAGTAGCCCGAGATGATCATGTCGGGATCGAACGCCTTGGCGTGTTCCTCGATGGCCTCGTAGTCGAGTCGCCCGGTGTCGGGGTCGACCCCGTAGTGTTCGACCTCGTACACCTTCCCGGCGAAGTTCGCCTTGAAGCCGTGTGAGAGGTGGCCACCGTTGGTGAGGTCCATCGAGAGGATCTTGTCGCCGGGTTCGAGCGCGGCGAGGTAGACCGCCATGTTTGCCTGCGAGCCGCTGTGGGGCTGGACGTTGACGTACTCGGCCCCCCAGAGCTCCGTCGCGCGGTCGATGGCCAACTGTTCGACCTCGTCGGCGTACTCACAGCCGCCGTAGTAGCGCTCGCCGGGGTAGCCCTCGGCGTACTTGTTGGTGAGCGCGCTGCTCTGGGCGTCCATCACCGCGGGACTGACGTGATTCTCGCTCGCGATCATCGAGAGCGTCGAACGCTGCCGGTCGAGTTCGCCGTCGAGCGCCTCCGCGACCGCCGGGTCCGTGTGCCGAACGTCCTCGTAGTCCATAATCGACCCTTCGGTCGCACCGTCAATAGCGTACCGATACCGGCCCACGTTCCCGTTGGCCGCCATTGACGAGACCGCCGAGGATTTAGTCCGGTCGCGTCTATCCGACCCATGCCACGCCCGAAGTCCTCGTTCGACCGGCTCCGCCCGTTCCAGTTCCGTGAACCCGGTGACGTGCTCGACGACGACACGATGTACACCGTCTACGAGATCGCCCGGCTGCTCCAGGGGCTCGACCCCGAGACCGAACTCGACATCGAGACCGAGGACGTGCTGCTCGACTGGGCGATCCCGTGGATGGTGACGAACGCCGAGGAGCTCTGCTTCGCCGACCCCGTCGCCGACGACGAACCCGGCCACTACGGTCTCGCGTGAGCCACACACCGGGTTTCGTCGGGGACAGCTGTCACCGAACCGTCCGGCCGCGGCGAGCGAAGCCCTATACCCGAGGGCGCACGAACCCGGCACACGAACGATGAGCGGCGAAGGGACCGGCAGCGAGACGGCCGCCGCGACCGGCGAGCCCCGCGAGAACCCAACCGGACCCGGTTCGGAAACCGCCTGGCGCGACGTCTTCGGCTACGAGGAACCCTACGAGAACCAGGCCGACGCGATCGAGACCGCGATCGAGACGGGCGAGCAGGGTGGCTACCTCGTGATGGAGGGGGCCTGCGGGACCGGCAAGACGATGGCGGCGCTCACCGCCGCCGGAACCCTCCTCCGCGAGACCGACCGCTACGACAACGTCCTCGTCGTGACGCCGGTCAAACAGCAGCGCCAGCAGTTCATCGAGGACCTCAGAGCCATCAACGAGAGCGTCGACGAGCCCTTCGACGGGCTGGCGCTGGTCGGCAAAGCCGACCTCTGTCCCTACGAGCGCGTCGGCGCGTTCGAGGAGAGTACACAAGAGGCCTGCGAGGAGCTCCGGGATCACACTTCGGGGCTGGTCGCGCACGGCGACGGCGGCGGTGAGGGCGAGGTCTGGTGGGACTCGGCGCGTGCCGGCGAGCTCGTCTCCTCGGCACGGGTCGACGCCGACACCTGGAACACGCTCGACGAGAACCTCACGACGGCGGGCCACACCGCACCGTACCCCACCGCACGGCCGACCGCGCCCGACTCGCTGGCCGAGGGCGACCACGCACCCACCTTCTGCCCGTTCGAGGCCGACTGGTACGCGCGTGACAAGTCGGTCCCCGTGAGCTTCGACGCCGGCGAGGGGAACGTCGTCACGACGGACGAACTCCTCGCGGGGTCGGTTCCGGCGGGCACCTGCCCGCACCGCTCGATGGGGACGCTGCTCGACGACGCCGACGTGATCGTGGGGAACTACACCCACCTCTTCGACCCGCGAACCCGCGCGCTCACCGACGGCGCGGTCGACGACCGGACCCTCGTGATCGTCGACGAGGCCCACCGATTGGAGGGGAGGGTTCGGGAGATGCTGAGCGATCGAGTGGGGATCCACTCGCTCCGGCGGGCGCGCAACGACGTCCAGTACCTCCGCACGCGGGCGGGTCAGTCGCGCGAGCACCGCGCCCAGGTCGCCGAACTGCTCGACCCCCACGAGGTCGGCACCGACTCGCTCGAACGCGTCGAGGCGTTCTTCGACGAGGCCATCGACTGGCTCGACGACCGCGTGGAGACGTATCTCGCGAACGAATACGGGAACCTCGACCGGGCGGCGGGCGACCTCCCGGACGACATCGAGATCCCGCTTCGCGACCCCGAGGTCGAGGAACGCGACGAGTTCTCGGAGTGGGCACGCGAGGCGGGCTACTCGGCCTCCTTCTGCAAGTCGCTCCACTCGGTCGGTGCGGCGGTCGAGGACGTGCTGGGGACCGTCGCGCCGGAGCGCTCGTGCGTCTGCGGCGACGTCGGCCGGCTCGTCGCGCGGTGGTGGACCCGCGACCACGCCTCCTACTTCCGGGAGGTCACGCTCACGAGCACCGACCGCGAGCATCTGGAGGGCTGGGAGCGCCACTACACCGCCGCGCTGTTCTGCTATGACTGTCTGCCCGCCGAGGACCTGAAGGCGCGCTTCGCGAACCTCGGCGGCGGCGTGCTGATGAGCGCGACGCTCGAACCGATCGACGTCTTCCGTGAGTGCGTGGGGCTCGACGGGGTCGCGGTCGAGGATTCGGACGGGACGGACGACGAAACGGACGAAGGGACGGACGAGGAGGCGGCCGAACCCCGCCCGGTGGTCGAGCGGACCTACGACCTGACGTTTCCCCCGGAGAACCGGGCGAGCTGGGTGGTCGACGCGCCGGCGTTCACCGCCCGAAACCGCGGCCCGCCGACGGAGGGCAACGACGTTCGCGAGACCTACGCCTACGCGCTCCGCGAACTCGCGCGGAACCCCGGCAACGTCCTGCTCTGTCTCCCGAGCTATCGCGAGGCGGCGTGGGCGGGCGAGCGCCTCGCGGAGGCGCTCGACAAACCCGTACTCGTCGACGAGCCGTCGAGCGACGCGGCGACCGAGGCGCTCAAACGCGAGTTCTTCGCGGGCGGGGGCAAGGTGCTCGTGACCTCGACCCGGGGAACCCTCACGGAGGGCGTGGACTACGACGGCGACAAACTCGGGACGTGTGCGGTGGTCGGGGTGCCGCTCGTCAACGTGGCCTCACCCCGGATCCGGGCGGTGCGGCGGGCCTACGGGGCCGCCTTCGACGAATCGAAGGCGTTCCGGTACGCGCTCACGGTGCCCGCGGTCCGGCGGGCGCGTCAGGCCATCGGTCGCGTCATCCGCGGGCCCGAGGCTGTCTCTTATACACATCTCTGNGAGATGTGTATAAGAGACAGCCCCGACGCCGAGCGCGAGGAGTTCGTGACGCTGACGCCGATGTTCGTGGAGACGGTTGTCAACCGGTTCGGCACCGAGCATCCCGGGTTCGGTGAACGGAGAACACGCTGACGGTCGTACGTACTTTCGAGTTGCAGGACGAGGCCAGCCGCTGAGACGTTCGTGTCGTGGGCCGATGGGCCGGGGGGTGGCCCGGGCCCACGTTCTCGTGACCAGCCGAGCAGGGGAACGGGTTGACAGACGACGGATGTGGGGGGTGACTGGATCGAACCTACCCGGCAAGTGGGCGTTTCGGTGCGCTCGTTATGGTCCTTTTGGCCAGTTGAGGTTTTCTTGACGGCCGGAACCGCTTGGAGTATCGTCGAGAGTCACCGAACCGGGATCGATGGACGGAGCACGCGATCCTCGGGACGAACCGAGCCGCCCGAACCCGCTCTGAGTGATCGGTGACGTTTATGTGCGTTCCCGTGCTGGCTCCCGGTGGGTGATGCCATGCAAGGGAACAACGGAGCCGACCGGAAGAACGGGCGCACACGAACCTGTCAGCGGTGTGGGAAGGGGATGTCGAGCCCCTACATCAACGACGGGATCTGCTATCACTGTCGGGACCGGTAGCCGTTCGTAGGATTGCGGTCCCGACGAGGGTCTTCGGACGCCGAGAGCCATCTCATCGAGAACGGTTGTTCCGACCGATCGGCTAGAGTCGGTCGTCGGAGAACGGGTGGTCGCGGGAACAGTGACGAGGGCGGAACCGACGGCGGGCGCGCTCTTCGAGTCGAAAACAGGGGGAGGGGAAGGACAGGACCGGGGGGAGTAGTTACGAGTGATGCCAGGCAACGGATCCCCGCGGTGGTCCTACCCGATCCTCGATGCCAGTTCGCCATAAGCTTTGTGTGTACCCTCACATCTCGAATTTAGCTACGTCACATTCGGTACACGAGGCGTTCACCGACCCGACCAGCCTCGATTTCGAGTGGAAGTATCACTAGCCGTAGAACAGCTACCGCTATTGAGCGGTCGGGAATCCCTCGTACCCACGGTCGCGAAAGGGGTGGTCAGTCGTCGCCGACGAACCGGAGCGCGACGCCGAGGGCGATCACCGCGAGGCCCGCGATGGCGCTCATGATCGGCGGAACCGGGAGGAAGAGCAGTACGACACCGGCGAGGATCAACACCGTGGACTTCTGGACCATGCGCGCCCTCGCTGGCCCGGCCGGATACCGTTTATGGTCACGACCCTCGCCCTCTTCACTGAACGCTCGCGGGAGTTCTCATCCGAGACGTGTCCGCAGTGTTCGATGCGAGGCGGACTGAGATCCGTCGTGGCTTCCTAAACGTTATGAAAGTGGGGCTTGGTGACTCATGCATGTCCAAACCGGACGACCAGACGACGGAATCGCCAACGGAGACGTGTGACGAATGCGGCGAGAGCGTGTTGGCGGCGTATCTGGGCGACGGGGTCTGTCCCGAATGCAGGAATTGAGTCGCATGGAGCACACCTCCGAGCAGGAGAAATACCCCGCCCGGTGCGGGAAGTGTGGGTGCATCTTCGTCGTCTCCGAATCCGAAGCGGGCGACTACGCGATGGGAGCGGTCGACTGTCCCGACTGTGGCTCGTCCGAGTTCGAGGAGTTGGAGTACACAGGTGAGGAGTGCTGAGGGAACGTGTTTTCAGTGTAGAGATACCTGATCACACGTGTCCTATCGCACGACCGCTGGCGTCTCGCTCATCACGTCCGGGATCCTCACCCTCGCCCTCGTCTACGCACCCTACCCATCGTTCTACTGGGGGATCGGCTTCATCCTGGTGGGGGTACTTCTCTTCCTCACTCGGCGGATCGTCTGAGGCGTCGTCGCCGTAACCTGCAGAGATTCGGTCGCCGTCAGCAGAACTCCTGGCTCGCGAACACCCTGGTCTGGCCGTCGGTCTCCTGGATGTAGACCCCGATCCCCTCGTTCTCCCAGTAGGGTTTGAGGAGGTTCTCGCGGTGCTCGGTCGAGTTCATCCAGCCGTTGACGATGCCGCGGGCGAGTTCCTCCTGGGTGTCGTACTCGACGGTACGGTTCTCCATCCGAACGGGGGCGTCGTAGTAGGTGTAGAGGATGTTCTCGCCGCCGGTGGCATACCGGAGCCCGTCCATCGGGACGCGACACTGGTAGCCGAACTTCTCGTAGCGGTCGGCGACGGTCTCGCCGTCGGGGCCGACGTGGGCGAAGTAGCTCCGGTTCGCCATGTCGGCGCTGTGGTAGCGCGCCACCGACCGGAGCCCGGTGTCGAAGCTGAGGTTCGAGAGCCCGCGCTCGGCACGCTGTTCGTTGATCCCCTCGTGGACGAGATACTCGAGGCGCGTGCCGTTGAGTTCGCCGGCGTTCGAACTCGGAACCGACGCGTTCGTTTCCGGATCGGCCACGGACCCGGTGTCGCCCGCGACGTCGCTCACGCCGATCGTGCCGACGTCGGCGAGTTCGTCCACGCCCTCGAACGGGCCGAGGTCGGTCGCGTTCCCGACCGCCTCGCCCAGGTCGGACGGCTGGCTCGGCAGCCCGCCGAACGCGAAACCGGCGGCGAGCGCGACCACACAGACCACGAACGCGAGCCGCAGGAGGGTCGAGACGACCCAGCCGACCGCGCCGACGAGCCAGCGAAACATCTATCGGAGGTTCTCGTCGGATAGCTATGTATCTGTCCGTCGGATCGGGGGGTCGCCTCAGATCGCGAGGACGCCGGGGTCGAGGCTGTCGCCCGGCCGGCTGTGTCGCCAGCGAACCGGGCTCTCGGTACACTGGACGGTCTGGTCCGAGCCACAGGAGCCGACGAACAGCACGACGAGACAGTAGATCGGCGGGCGGTCGCGGTCGGATTCGTCGCCGATGCTCACGATCGTGATCCGTTCGACCCCTTCGACCTCGCAGTCGATCCCGGTCGCCTCGCGGACGTTCCGTTTCGCCCCGGCTTCGAGCGACTCGTCGGCGGCGACCGCGCCGCGGGGCGGTGCCCACTCGTTGTGGCGGTCGCGAACGAGCAGGGTCTCGTCGGCGTCGTTGGTGACCCGCACGCCCGCCGCGGCGTGCTCGGCGGTGTCGACCGCGGCGGCCTCCTCGTACCGGGGGCCCGAGACCGACCAGCTCGCCTGGTGGACCGGCGCGGAGCCGTACTCGTCCGTCAGTCGCGAGAGCTGGTCGGTGACCCAGCCCTCCGACCGCTCGGAAGCGCTCATGACACCACCACATCGGTCGGCAGTATAAATCCGGTGTATCGTTCACCGCCGACCGGCCGCCGATTCACCTCATTTCATCCTTTCAGACGTTTCATAGTGGTATTTTCTCAAATAACTGGCTATATTTACACGTGTTCGTCGAGGAATCGGGCGATCCGGCCGTAGGCCTCGATCCGGTTGTCACGCTTGACGATCCCGTGGCCCTCGTCGTCGAAGACCAGCTTCTCGACGGGGACCCCCTGGTCGCGGACGCGCTCGGCGACCTGGTCGGCCTCGCCGACGGGAACCCGCGGGTCGTTCTCGCCGTGGAGGACGAACAGCGGCGCGTCGATGTTCTCGATGTGCGTGAGAGGACTGATGGATTCGAGGAGTTCCCGGTCCTCGTCCAGCGAACCGTACTCGGCCTCGCGGAGCGCGCGCCGCCACGACCCGGTGTTCTCGAGGAAGGTCACGAAGCTCGCGATGCCCACGATATCGACCCCCGCCGCCCACAGGTCCGGGTACTCCGTGAGCGAGGCGAGCGTCATGAAGCCCCCGTAGGAGCCACCCATCACCGCGATCCGGTCGGGATCCACGAGCGGGTGCTCCGTAAGCCACGCGACGCCACGCTCGATGTCGGCCACCGAATCCATCCGTTTCTCCCTGTCGTCGAGGTGGGTGTAGGCCTTCCCGTAGCCCACAGACCCCCTCACGTTCGGCTCGAACACCGCGTACCCCGCCTCGCAGAGGTACTGCGTGACCGGGCTGAACGACGGTCGGCGCTGGCCCTCGGGCCCGCCGTGGATGTCGACCACGACGGGCGTATCACCCGCCGCCGCGTTCGCGGGAACCGAGAAGAACGCGGGTATCGCCCGGCCGTCGAAGGTCTCGTAGCGAACGAGCTCGGGTTCGCGGAAGTCCTCACGCGCGAACCCGGCGCTCGCGGCGCGGGTCCACCGCTCGGCTTCGCCGGTTTCGACCTCGACGACGTGGACGTTGGTGTTCTCCCGGGGACCGGTCACCGTCACCGCGAACCGGTCGGCGTTCCCGTCGAAGGCGATCCCGCCCGCGACGCCGTCGGGGAGGTCGGGGTCGGGGAACGGCTCGACCTCGGTTTCGTCAACGAGGCGGCCGGCGGTGAGTTCGGTGTAGCCGTCGACGTTGCGGGCGAAGACCACTCTTCGAGTGTCCTCGTCGAGCGCGAACCCCTCGACGTTCCAGTCGTCGCCGTCGACCACCGACGCGAGCTCGTGGGTCGCGAGGTCGAGTCGGGCGAGAGACAGCGTATCGGCGTCGTGGTCGGTCACGACGTAGAGCGCCTCGCCCCGTGGCCCCCACGCGGCGTTCAGGAATCGCACGTCGCCCTCGTGCGGCGTGACGTGCTCGATCTCGCCGCTCTCGACGTCGAGCACCGAGAGGTCCTGGTCGAAGCTCGAGTGGGCCTGACTCACGATCAGCCGGTCGTCGTCGGGCGAGAAACCGCCGAGGGTGAGCCAGCCCTCGCCCTCGTGAACGAGGGTCGCCTCGTCGCCGGTTTCGGTGCGTTCCTGGACGTAGACATCGAACACCGAGTTCTCGCGCCGGTTCGCCGCGAACGCGAACCGCTCGCCGTCGTGGCTCCAGCCGCCCCAGCGGTGTTTGGCTTCGGGGGTGTCGGTGAGCGGCCTCACGTCTCCGCCGTCGAGCCGGAAGAGCTGGGCGCGCTCGTTGCCGCCGTCGTCCATCCCGAAGATTAGTTCCTCGCGTTCGGGAGAGTGCGAGACGAACGTGACGCGTTCGTCGAAGAAGGTGCGTTGTTCGGGCCACGCACCCGGTTCGCGGAGCGACCAGACCTGCGGGGTACCGGTGGCGTCGAGGAGGAAGGCGAGTTCGCCGTCGGACGAGAACGAGCCGCCGTAGGCGCTGCGGACGTTGAGATACCGCTCGATGTCCGTGGGCATGGCTCACGTACCCCCGACGACCACAAATCGCTTCGGGTCGCCGGTAGGTGGTCGGCCGAGCGGGACGGTCGTCTCGGAGCCACTGGCCGCCGACCGACTTCCCGCGAAGGCCATTCGTCCGCTCGACGATTGAATTTAGCCCGCCTCGCTACCGACCCTCGGACAAGACAGATAAGGCAACGGAACGTACGGAACTCAACCGTGATCGAACCGGAGCCGGAGTCGAACTCAGTACTTCCCGACGACGAGCGGCTGTCCGCCGTCGAGAAGTGGCTGGCTCCGGCGGTCGGCGTCGCCGTGGTGCTCGTCCTCCTGTTCAGCGTCGGCTTCCTCCTCACCGACTACCTCGGTGATGACGCCGCGGGCGCGGGTGCCGACCAGTCGAACGGCGTCGGCGTCGCGGCCGGGAACGGCACCTCGACGGCGAGCGATATCCCGACGACGCGCGACGTGGCGACGAACGACACCGTGACGGCGGTGGCGACGACGTCAGCGACGGGGAACTCGACTACAGCAGCCACGGCGACACCGACCACTACGGAGGCCACGAACGCCACGGAGCCGACCGCCGATGCCCCAGCAACCGCTGACTCCGATACTGAAACGGACTCGAACAACGAAACGGACGCCGACGCTGGGGCCGGTTCCGACACCGGAGCGGACACCGATACCGAGACGGAGTCGGGTACTGAGGACGATTCCGATAGTGGGGCCGATTCCAGCACCGGAGCGGACAACGATACCGAGACGGCGTCAGATACTGGATCCGATTCCGATACAGAGGGCGATACTGGAGGTGATGCCGATGTCGGAGCGGACGCCGATACTGGGGCCGACACCGATACCGAGACGGAGTCGGATACTGGAGGCGATCCCGATACTGGAGCCAGTTCCGATGCTGGAGCCAGTTCCGATACTGGAGCTAGCCCTAACTCCGGTACTGGGGCCGACACCGATACCGAGACGGACACGGATACCGGAGCTGACGAGAGTGCTGGAGCTGACGACAGTACTGGGTCCAGTTCCGATACCGGAGCTGACGACGATACTGAGGCCGACACGGATACGGAGTCCGGCTCCGATACTGAAACGACAACCTCGACACCGACGACGGCTGAAACCGCGACGGCAACCGACACCGCTACGACGACGGAGACGACGGCCACGGATACGGCGACTGACACCCCAACCGAGACCGAGACGGCCACCGAGACCGAAACGGCCACCGAGACACCGACGGCGGAGCAAACCGCACAAGCCAGTGTCGCGGTCGGTTCCTCGACCGTCGACCCATCGACACCGACGGCGACCGCCGTCACGGCCGCCTCGGCGGAAGCGGTGTCCGACACCACCGCAACCGCGACAGCCACCGAGACGGCTACGGCGA
>NZ_AOMB01000045.1 GCF_000336675.1 Halococcus hamelinensis 100A6
ACTCCGGCGCTTTGCACACGTACCCGATCGTCTCGGCCAGCAAGTCGCCTCGACGCCGAACGTCGATCACCGACGCATCCGTCAGATCCTCCCAGATCGACGCTATCGCCGCCTGGGGCACGAACGGCATCTCACACAAAGCGTGCAGGTGGACGGGGTAGCGTTCTGAATCCTGCTGCTTGATGTCGATTCCATACAATCCAGCCGGTACGAGCTCCGAGAACGGGATTCCACGACCCTGGTCTACGTACTTCTTCTGGAGCCGACGCGCGAGGTCGTATTCACCCGCCTCACACAGTGCGCTCTTCCAGTAGAAGTCGGCAGGCTCACCGCCGTCATCACCCATTTTCCATACCCAGCGCACCGTTTTCGTTCCGCCCTCGCCGTCCGGGCGTTCCNNCGCCCCTTGTACCGCCTCTTTCCCCTGTTCCGGGTCAGACACGTTCTCTATCGTCAGCGTTAGCAGAGCCGGATAGTCGAACGCCTCTATCGGAAGGCGGGATTTCTCTATCGCCTTCCCCATTCGCCGATCCATACAGTGCGGACACAGCCGACTATCACACGTCGTCGGTACGAAATTGTCTTCACAGCCACAGCCACCGCCAATTTCGGGGCATCCAAGCTGTACCGACTGGCGCATACCCTTCGCGAATCGCTCCGCGTGCCCCAGCTCGTCCGCCTTGATCAGCGCAAGGATCTTCCGCTGGCGCTCGCGCGACCGCGATAGGCCAGCGTGCAGTATCTGTGTCGCCCGCGAAATCCGTTCTTGCTGGGTGAGGTCGTCGTCAGAATCGCCGGAGGGCACGAGATTTTCATCCGACGTGGGAAGTTGTTCGCAATTGTGGACGGAAGAGGCAACTTCCCCATCCAGATTCGCGACCTGGAGCGACCGGCGATAGAAGATTGGTGAGCAGTGCGCCCGGAAGGCCTCCGACAGCATCGACGACGTACGCTGCTCCGCGTACGCCGCGTCGAGCAAGCTCTGCTTGCTCTCCGTGCTCATCGCGACCGCCTCCGCCACCGCACGAGATTTCCGGTCCCCGGTCCCACAACGCCGGGGACCGGCCAGAAC
>NZ_AOMB01000046.1 GCF_000336675.1 Halococcus hamelinensis 100A6
CCCCCTATAGCATAACATCGAAGTAGGAAGCTGGCCCGCTTGATCGAAATCCTCTGACTTTCGGTGTCTGTATCGGCCATAGGATTGCTTTAGGTGTGCTGGCAAAGGTTTTCCCATCTGATGAGAGGGTTTCTTAGTGTTTGTGTAGATTTCTTCGAGTGTTTGTTGCTGCTCCATCTGGCCCGTGATTGAGTTAGTCGTAGCTCGCTGTAGCCGGTGGACTTTCAGGTGTCGTGTGGCGTGTCACAGATTGGCCGTTCTTACGCGCGCGTTAAACCTTCGTACCGGTTGAAATATGGGTGAAGAGTTTAGGGNCTTGTAGGGGTAGCTGGCGGTATCATGAGCGAGGTGCTGTGGGTGGATGGATACAAGATAGATAGAGCATCGCAGAAGATGCTGCGGGAGCTGCGAGGTGGGGAGTGGTGCTATGGGTCGGCGCTTCGGGAAGCCGCCGATCTAGCGGAGAACACACAGGTATTCTATCGGATGGAGAACTACCTGGAGCCGGCGGGACTGGTTCTGGAGGCGGCGCGGGTTGAGGATGAGGCGCGTCAGTTCCAACTCACAGAAGAGGGTGAGCAGTGGGTGAAACGGAACGCTGAGACGGTGCTGGGGCCGGAGACGCGGGAAGAGGTGGCTTCGATGGCGGCTGAGGCATACGAGGCGGGAACGAGTGCGAAGGAGTCGGTGCAGGACTACCGGAAGAAGGTAAACCGGGTGAAGAACCGGCTGGACGAGACGCGGGAGGACGTGCGAGATCTTGAGGATCAGGAGGAGAACCAAGAGGCGACGTTGGACATGGTGTGGCAGCGGTCGGAGGACAACCGGGACAGGNCGAAGGAGAGCAGAGAGCGGATACAGGCACTTGAATCGGAGATAGAAGAGCGCGCCGACGTTGGCCGAGTGAGCGGTATCGAGGAGAGCGCGGCGAAGGTCGAGGAGCGGCTGCGGCTGGTAGAGGAGCGACAGGGAGGGCTAGCGCGTCAGCAGGCTGAGCGAGAGCGAGAGCGGGCGGAGATAGCGTCGCTCGCGAAGATGGGCGGCTACGCGGCAGGAGGAGCTGCTGGGGCGTACGTGGTGCTGGTAGGAGCGGCGTACCTGATAGCACCTGG